>DASPJU010000036.1:0-2611 GCA_035628475.1 Salinarimonas sp.
CCCTGGGCGATCACCACGCTCCTCATGCTCGGCGGCGCCTTCCTGTGCTACGAGGGCGCCGAGAAGGTCTATGAGGCGCTCTTTCCCCACGCCGCCCATGCCCACGAGGCGGCGACGAGCGCGGCCCCGCAGGATCCGGCGACGCTGGAGAACGAGAAGGTCGCGGGCGCGATCCGCACCGACTTCATCCTCTCGGCCGAGATCATGGCGATCACCCTCTCGACCATGCCCCAGGCCTCGCTCTGGATGCAGGCCCTGGTGCTCGGCGTGGTGGGCATCGCGCTGACGGTCCTGGTCTATGGCGGCGTCGCGATGATCGTGAAGGCGGACGACGCGGGCGTCGCGCTGGCCCGCAACGGCATCGGCCCGGTGACGCGGGCCATCGGCCGCGGCCTGGTGGTCGGCATGCCCGTCTTCCTCAAGGTGCTGAGCGTGGTGGGCACCGCCGCCATGATCTGGGTCGGCGGCGGCATCCTGGTGCACGGGCTCGCCGGGTACGGCTTCGCGGGCTTGGAGCACGCGCTGCACGCGGCGGCCGTGAGTGCGGCCCATGCGGTGCCGGCGGGCCGCGGGTTCGTCGAATGGCTCGTCACCGCCGCGGGCTCGGGGCTCGTGGGCCTCGTCGTCGGCGCCATCCTGATTCCCGTGGTCGGCAAGGTCATCGCGCCGCTGTGGAGGCGCCTGCGGGGCACGGCGACGGCGCATTGATCACGGGGCTGGAAAGCTACCCGCTCTTGCCCCGCAGGATCGCCCGCGCGGCGCGGGTGCCCTCCAGCGTCGCGCCGCCCACCGTCATGGCGCCCCCGCCCGCCGCGGTGGCCTCGCCGGCGATATGGATGCGCCCGCCGATCGGCTGGCGCAGCGCCTCGCGGGCGGCGACCCGGCCCGGCCGCGCGATCGAATAGGACCCCCGCGACCAGGGATCCGTCCACCAGTCGGCGAGGCGCCCGCCCGTCACCGCGGCGCGGGCATGCCCGCCGATCATCGCGGCGAGGCGGTCGGTTGCATAGGCCACGGCCTCCCTCTCGCCGGCGTGGCACAACGCGCGCCCATGGTCGCCGCCGGCGAGCGCGATCACGAGATCGCGGTCGAACGGCCAGAAGTCGTAGGACGTCGCCGCGCCGCCGTCGCCGAGCTCGAAATAGGACGTCGACTCCAGGGGTTCGATGCGGCGCCGGTCGACCCGCAGCGCGATCTTGGTATAGGCTCCCATCCCGAGGCCGCCCAGCGCGTCGCGGGTCTCCGCCGGCAGTTCCGGCGTGAAGCGGATGCCTCCGGCCTGGAGCACGCCCACGGGCACGGTCAGCACCACGTGATGGGCCGTCAGCGTGCCCCGGGGGGTCTCGAGGGCGATCGCCGGCCCGTCCCAGCGGATCGCCGCGACGGGGGTGGACAGGCGCACCGGCAGCCCCTCGCCGGCGCGCGCCACGAGGGCGCCGTAACCGCTGGGGACCAGGTAGTCGTCGCCGCTCCAGAGGTCCTGGTAGTCCTGGACGGAGACGCGCTGCGGGTCCTCGCCCAGGGCGAAGAGGGTCATGCCGGCGGCGGCGTCCAGCGCCTCGGGGGCGGCGGCCCGCACCGCGTCCGCGAAGGAGCGGTCGGCCCCGGTCTGCTCGACGGCGCTCCACACCCGCCCGAAGCCGCCGCGCCGACGCTGGCGCTCGGCCTCCGACAGGCGCGTCCCGTTGCGGAAGACGAGGGGCGGCTGCCCCCAGGGCTCCTCCTCGAGCGGCACCTTCAGCTCGTCGGCGATCGCCTTCCAGGGATTGCGCTCGGCCCAATGGATGTAGACGGCGCCGGCGTCGAAGGCCGGGCCCAGCGAGGCGTCCGTGTGGACGCGCCCGCCCACGCGGTCACGGGCCTCCAGCACCACGACCGAGCGGCCGGCGCGGACCAGTTCGCGGGCGGCCCCGATGCCGGCCGCGCCGGCGCCGATCACGGCGACGTCGACGTCGGCCGCCGCGGCGGGGCGCGCGAGGCCCAGGGCGGCGGCGCCGGCCAGGACGGAGCGTCGGGTCATCGTCATGCGCGCAGTCCCCTCCAGGTCCCGCCCGCGATCGTGGCGACGCCGCGGGGCCGCTTCGTATTACGCGGCAGGTGGGACGAAAGATGGGCGCTCGCGGGAATGTGTTCGAGCCCCGGGCCGCGCGTCAGCGGCGCGGCGCCGGGGCTTGCGGGCGGGAGGGCTCGGGAGCCTGCGAGCGGGGGGCCTCGGCGGGCTCCGGGCGCAGGTTGTCGGCCGTGATGCGCCGCACGGGCCAGCCGTCGGACCAGCGGCCCATCTCGAACAGGGCCGGGGTCTTGCGCAACGCCATGCCGTCGCCGTCCGCGAAGGCGGTCTGCATGGCGAGATCCAGGGACTTCCAGAAGCCGTTCCAGTCGAGCACGTCCGTGGCGTTGCCGGCGAGCTGCTGGGCGATGATGGACTGCGGCCCCGTGAGCGCCATGTCGGCGGTCC
Source organism: Salinarimonas sp. (assembly GCA_035628475.1). GTDB lineage: Bacteria > Pseudomonadota > Alphaproteobacteria > Rhizobiales > Beijerinckiaceae > Salinarimonas_A. The sequence continues at coordinate 2,459 of DASPJU010000036.1, forward strand.
ATTTCCAGCGCGCCGCCTTGGGGTCGCGCGGCGGATCCGGGGGCGCCGGGATCTTGGCCCCGTCATAGGCCTCCTTGTAGGAGCCCGGCGAGGCGAGCGTCGCGGTGACGGGCGGGAAGCCGTGATCGTCGGAGAGGATGCGCAGGAAGGCCT
>DASPJU010000037.1:0-2625 GCA_035628475.1 Salinarimonas sp.
CGCCTTGCCCTATCTCCCCGCCATGACCCAGTCCCACGACAAGATCCTCATCGTCGACTTCGGCTCCCAGGTGACGCAGCTCATCGCGCGCCGCGTCCGGGAGGAGGGGGTCTATTCCGAGATCGTGCCGTTCCAGTCGGCCGAGACGGCGTTCCGCGAGATGAAGCCGAAGGGCGTCATCCTGTCGGGCGGGCCCGCCTCGGTGACCGACCAGTTCGCCCCCGACGCGCCGCAGATGATCTTCCAGGCGGACGTGCCCGTCTTCGGCATCTGCTACGGCGAGCAGACCATGGCCAAGCAGCTCGGCGGCGAGGTCGAGGCGGGGCACCACCGGGAGTTCGGACGGGCCGAGGTCGAGGTAATCCAGGATTCCGCCCTCTTCGACGGCGTCTGGCGGGTGGGCGAGAAATATCCCGTCTGGATGAGCCACGGCGACCGCGTCACCAAGCTCCCCGACGGCTTCCACGCAGTGGGCGTCTCCGAGAACGCGCCCTTCGCGGTCGTGGCGAACGAGGAGCGGCGCTATTACGGCGTCCAGTTCCACCCCGAGGTGGTCCACACGCCCCATGGGGCGCTGCTCATCCGCAATTTCGTGCGCAACATCGCGGGCTGCGCCGGCGATTGGTCCATGAAGGCGTTCCGCGAGGAGGCGATCGAGCGCATCCGCGCCCAGGTGGGCGAGGGGCGCGTGATCTGCGGCCTGTCGGGGGGCGTCGACTCGGCGGTGGCCGCAGTGCTGATCCACGAGGCGATCGGCTCGCAGCTCACCTGCGTCTTCGTCGATCACGGGCTGATGCGCGCCGGCGAGGCCGAGCAGGTCGTCACCCTGTTCCGCGATTCCTACAACATCCCGCTCGTCCACGTGCAGGCCCAGGACATGTTCATCGGCGCGCTCGAGGGCGTCACCGATCCCGAGACCAAGCGCAAGACCATCGGCCGGCTCTTCATCGACGTGTTCGAGGAGGAGGCCCGCAAGGTCGGCGGCGCCGACTTCCTGGCGCAGGGCACGCTCTATCCGGACGTGATCGAGAGCGTGTCCTTCACGGGCGGCCCGTCCGTCACCATCAAGAGCCACCACAACGTGGGCGGGCTGCCCGAGCGCATGAACATGCGGCTCGTGGAGCCCCTGCGCGAGCTCTTCAAGGACGAGGTCCGCGTGCTCGGCCGCGAGCTCGGCCTGCCCGAGGCCTTCGTGGGCCGCCATCCCTTCCCCGGTCCGGGGCTGGCCATCCGCTGCCCCGGCGGGATCACGGGCGAGAAGCTCGACATCCTGCGCAAGGCCGACGCGATCTATCTGGAGGAGATCCGCCGCGCGGGCCTCTACGACGACATCTGGCAGGCCTTCGCGGTCCTGCTGCCCGTGCGCACGGTGGGCGTCATGGGCGACGGCCGCACCTACGACCACGTCTGCGCCCTGCGCGCCGTCACCTCCGTCGACGGCATGACGGCCGACTTCTACCCCTTCGACATGCGCTTCCTGAGCCGGGTCGCGACCCGGATCATCAACGAGGTCAAGGGGATCAACCGGGTGACCTACGACATCACGAGCAAGCCGCCGGGGACGATCGAGTGGGAGTGAGGGGCATCGGGGCGGCGGTGATCGGTGGCGCTATCGGGTGAAAGCGCACAGGTCTTCCGCGGACGCGGCGAAGGATCCTTGAAGCTCTGCCGCAGGCCGATGCAGGCGCGGTGACGACATTCGCGCGCCGCCACTGCCCGGCGCCAACGTCCCCCTCGGCGAGAGCCAAGCCAGAGCGCCTATCGCGCCGTCACGCCGGGACGTAGCTCAGCCTGACGACGGACCCGTCCATCGTCTCGTGGCCGACGAGGCGGAGCGGGGGAGGGGCGGCGGCGAAGAAGGGCTTGCCCTGGCCTAGCACCACCGGATGCACGTAGACTCGGTACTCGTCGACGAGGCCGAACGCGGTCAGGCTGCCCGCGAGCTCCGGGCCCGCGACCGCGATCTCGCCCGGACGCTCCGCCTTCAGCTCGCGCGCCAGGGCCTCGACATCGCCGACCAGCGTGGCGTTGGGCCCGACGGCCTTCAACGAGCGCGACACGACCCATTTCGGCTGACGCCGCCATGCGTCGGCGAAGGCGCGTTCCGCCGCGCCCCACTCGGGGCGCTCGTCGTCCCAATAGCGCATGACCTCGTAGATGCGCCGGCCGTAGATGCTGCCCGTCAGCCCGCGCACGTGCTCGATCCAGTGACGGAAAAGAGCAGGGCTCGGCCCGAACGCCTCGTGGTCGACATAGCCGTCGAGCGACTGGTTCATCCCGAAGACGAGCTTCGCCATGTCCGAGAGTCCTTGCTGACGATGGGCGTCGAGCCGTCGCCTTGCCGGGCCGGCCTAGGCGGCGTCCCGGTCCTCGAAGTCGGCGAGCTGCGCCGCGAGCGCCCGCCCGAACGCGGGACGGCTCTCGCAGCGCGCCTTGAAGGCGGCGAGGTTGGCGTGCTCGGCGACGAGGTCAGTGTGGTCGAGGACCCGCAGGACCGAGCTCATCATGAGGTCGCCCGCCGTGAAGCGCTCGCCGTCGAGATAGGGCCTGTCGCCGAGAGCGGCGGCCAGCCCGGCGAGCCGGCGGCGCATGAACTCGACGGCGCCGGGGCGCCTGAGCTTCGCC
>DASPJU010000038.1:0-2335 GCA_035628475.1 Salinarimonas sp.
GCCTTGCCGCGCCACTCGCCCGAGGCGAGATAGCCTTCCATGTCGTCGCGCGAGAGGCGCTTGAAGCGGATGCGCGTCTCCACGAGGCGCTCGCGCACGCCGTCCTTGGGCGTGATCACGCACAGGCCCGTATAGACCCGGTGGGTGCGCCCCGACAGGAGCCGCAGGCAGGCGGCCGCCTCGTCCACGACCTCGGCCTTCGGCAGGATGCGCCGGCCCACCGCCACGACCGTGTCGGCGGAGACGATGAAGGCGTCCTTGATCTCGTCGCGGCTGCGCGCCGCCTGGCGCGCCACCTCGGCCTTGGAGCGGGCCAGGCGCTTGACGAGGTTGCGCGGCGATTCGGCCCGCAGAGGCGTCTCGTCCACGTCCGCGGGCAGGAGCGCGTCGGGCTCGAGGCCCGCCTGCTGCAGGAGCGCCAGGCGGCGCGGCGAGCCCGAGGCGAGAACGAGGCTCGGTCGCCAATGGTCGGGTTGCTTCTCGGAGAAGAAGGGCAAAGGATGCTCCGCTGGGCCGTCGGATCGCGCCGGTCCGGGACCGGGCCGGGAGCGGCCGCCCCCGCGACGGGGGCGGAACCTACTGGAAACGCCTCCCGTTGTGAACACGCGCCCGACCGCCGGGCCGGGTTCCCAGGGCGGGCCGGAGGGGCAGATGACGGATCGAGGCTTGCAACGGGCGCTGGCGCGCGCCGCCGCCGAGACGGGCGAATCGGCCGTGCACGCGGCCGTCACCATCTCGGGGCGCCTGCCGGTGCTGGCGGCGGGGCTGATGACCCCGACGCCGGCGGGCTACGCGGCCTGGGGAGAGGCCTATGCCGAGAAGGTCGAGGCGGCCTGGCTCGGCGCGATGGCGGCCTCGGCCGCCTGGGGCACCGTGATGATGCGGGCCGCCTTCGTTCCGCCGACCCCGATGGGGCTCGCCCACGAGGCGGTGCGCATCGCGGCGGTGGCGGCCAAGCCCGCGCGGCGCAAGGTGAAGTCCAACGCCGCCCGCTACGGCCGGGGCAAGCGGCCCTAAGCCACGCCCGGCGCGTCCGGCGGCTCGTCCGCGGTCGTGGCGGCCAGGTGCTGACGGTCGAGCTGGCGATAGCGCGCGACCCCCACGGGGATGAGGGCCAGATAGGCGATCGTCCCGATCGCCAGCACCTCGAAGGGAAAGCTCGCCATCAGCGCGACGAGCGCGACCGCGCCCACGAAGATCGGCAGCACGTAGCTGCGCGGGATGCGCTTGCCCACCGTCTTGCCCGAATAGGTGGGAACGGTGCTCACCATCAGGATCGCCATGGCGAGCACATAGAGCGCGGCGACCGGCGCGAGGCCCGCGCCCATGGGCACGCCGACGAAGTGCAGGTAGATCGGCAGCAGCGCCGTAATCGCCCCCATGGGGGCCGGCATGCCGACGAAGAAATCGCGCTTCCAGTCCGGCCGGTTGGGGTCGTCGAGCATCACGTTGAAGCGGGCGAGCCGCAGGCAGGACGCGATGGCGAAGATCAGCGCCGCGATCCAGCCGAGCGCCTTCAGGTGGTGCAGGATGAAGCTGTAGAGGATCAGGGCGGGGGCGACGCCGAAATTGACGAAGTCGGACAGCGAGTCGAGCTCCGCCCCGAAGCGCGACGTGCCCTTGAGCATGCGCGCGACGCGCCCGTCGACCCCATCGAGCAGCGCCGCGAAGAAGATCGCCACGATGGCGGGCTCGAGGCGCCCCTCGAAGGCGAGCCGGATCGCCGTGAGCCCGAGGCATAGGGCCAGCAACGTGATGAGGTTGGGCGCGATCACCCGGAAGGGCACCGACTTGAACGAGCGCCGGCGCGTCTTCTCGGGCGGATCGGGGACGAAGGGAGGGAACAGGTCGCTCATGCGCGGACCGTAGAGGAGCGGCGGCGGGGCGCAAGTGCAGGCCCGATGCGGCGCCTTAAATATTACACATTCCAAGAATGTCTCACTTTCTACGATAACAAAAAGCATTTTCAAGTCATATTTGTGTCGTGTAGGCGTGGTAAGTGATACGTTGGTGGATTCCCTGCGCAACCTGCTCGAGGACGGCGTCGGGCTCAACCCGCCCCGCCTGGTCCTGGAGGGCCTGGTCCAGGCCTCGCAACGCTCGCAGGACCCCACCGTGGTGGCGGAGATCGTGCGCAGCTACCTGCGCCGCCAGATCTGCGCCGCCCATGCGGGGCAAGACCGCGTCATCGACGCCCTCGTGGTCGGCCCGGAGATCGACGCGAGCCTGCGCCAGATCGGCGGCGGCGACGGGATCGGCGGGATCCGCGCCAACGACGAGATCAGCCAGACCTTCGTCGAGAACGCCCGCGAGATCCTGGCGGCGCGGCAGGACG
>DASPJU010000039.1:0-4735 GCA_035628475.1 Salinarimonas sp.
GCCCTCGTCGGGATCGTGCCCTTGGCGATGCCGGCCCGCGCCGCGACGTCGTCTAGCCGCGTCGCCGCGAACCCCTTCTCCGCGAACTCGACCAGCCCTGCCGCGATGATTTCGGCCGGGCGAGCCTCCTTACGGCGACGACGCGGTTTTGGTGACCCTTCGGTCATTATCGTTTGCTTCCCAGCCATGTGCATGATAATGACTGCCTGGTCACCAACTGTCCAGGGCGGCGCTCCGCCCCATGAGGCCTGCCATGACGGTGCACCGGTCCATCGATGACAAGGCGCTCCCGGTCCTCGTGGTCGAGCGAGCGGCTCGGGCGCCCACGCCCCAGCTGAGTCGCGTGCAGCGGTTCTTCCGGGCCGTTCGCGTCGTGCCGCTGATCTGGCTCGTGTTCGCGACCGGCGCCTTCGTCGGGCTCTACGTCCAGCCGCCCGGCCTGCGAATCGCCATGCAGTTCCTCGGCCTCCAGCCGGGCGGGGGCACCCGCGACCCGATCGCCGTGCCGATCGCGCGTCCGCCTCGGCCCGAGGTCGCCGTCCCTGCTCCCCGCAATGTCGTGGCATTGGGCCGGCTCCTGCCCGAGAACGACGTCGTGGTGGTCGCGCCACCCTACGGGGCGAGCGACGCGCGCATCGCGGCGCTCCTCGTAGGGGAGGGCGACACCGTCAAGCGCGGTGACGGGCTCGCCGTGCTCGACAACGAGGGACCGCTGCGCGCCGCCGTGGAGGCCGCCCGCGCCACGGTCGGCGTGCGTGAGGCGAACCTGGCGCAGACGCGCGCCACCGTCACGGCCAGTCGCGACGAGGCACGGGCGTCGTTGGCGCGCGCGCAATCGGCGGCGCAGGCCGCGGAACGCGAGTTCGAGCGCGCCGAGGAGCTGCGCCGACGCGGCATCGTCGCCGACGCCACGTACGACCAAAGGCGCGCCGCCCGCGACCAGGCCACGCGCGAGGTCGAGGCCGCCCGCGCCACGCTCTCGCGGTTCGAGCGCCGCGACCCCGACGCGCAGCCCGACGTGCTCGTGGCGGCGCGCAACCTCGACGCTGCCCGCGCCGAGCTCGCCCGCGCCGAGCGCGACCTTGATCGCGCCGCCATTCGAGCGCCAGCCGACGGCACCGTGCTCGCCGTCCACGTGAGGCCCGGCGAGAAACCTGGCGCGAAGGGCGTGATGAACCTCGGCGACCTCAGCCGCATGACGGCCGAGCTCGAGGTTTACCAGACGCAGATCGGACAGGTGGCCTTGGGCGACCCGGTAACCGTCACAGGCGACGCTCTGCCAAAGCCCCTCACCGGAACGGTCACCCGCATCGGCCTGGAGGTCGGGCGCCAATCGGTCACCGATGCGAGCCCTGCCGCCAACACGGATGCGCGGGTCGTGAAGGTCCAGGTCCGGCTCGACCCAGCCTCCTCGGAGGTGGCGCGTCGCTTCACGAACCTTCAGGTGATCGGGCGCATTAGTGTGGGGAGTGCCCCGTGACGGCATTCCTCGAGCGGCTCCTGGGACGGCTGCCGATCGGCTGGCTGCAGCTCGTGCATAACCCCGCCCGACTCGCCGCGGCCCTGGCCGGCGTCGCTTTCGCTAACATCCTGATCTTCATGCAGCTCGGCTTCCTCGGAGCCCTCGTCGAGAGCATCCGGCTGCCCTATTCGGCCATGAACGCCGACCTGCTCGTCTCGGCCTCGGACATGAACACGCTCGCGGACGGCAGCCCGCTGCCGCGCAGCCGCATGGTCGAGGCGCTCTCCGTGCCCGGCGTCGCGGCCGCGACGCCGCTCCACTACGGCAAGCTCGACTGGCGCCAGCCCGACGCCACGATCCGGACCCTCGACCTGTTCGGGGTTGACCCAGCGGCGCCCGCCTTCCGTACGCCGGGCATCGAGGCAGGGCGCGCGATGCTACAGAACGCTGACGTGGCGCTCATCGATCGTGGTACGCGCAACGTGCCTATGGCCCTGTTCGAGGCGATCGACCGCGGGGAGCCCCACCGCTTCGAGGCGCGGGGTCGCACCCTCACGGTCGCGGGGACCTTCAGGATCGGCGGCGGGTTCTCGGCGGACGGGTACCTCGTGGTCTCCGACCAGACGTTCCTGCGGCTCTTTCCCGGGCGTGTCGCGGGTGCGCCCAACCATGTCCTGCTGCGCCTGGAGCCCGGTGCCGACCGCTCGGCCGTGATCGCCGCCCTGCGCTCGACCCTGCCGGCCTATGACAGCGTGGTGCGCACGCTCGACGAGGCGGTGGCCAAGGATCAGGCTTTCCAGACCACCCAGCGCCCAGTCGGCCTGGTGTTCGGCTTCGGCATCGTCATCGGGGTGCTGGTCGGCGTCATCATCGTCTATCAGGTGCTCTCGACCGACGTGGCGGACCACTTGCGCGAATACGCGACCCTCAAGGCGATCGGCTACCGGCAGCGCTTCTTCCTCGGCATCGTCTTCGAGGAGGCGCTCGTCCTCGCGTTGCTCGGCTTCGTCCCTGGCGTCCTGATCGCGCTCGCGCTGTACGCGGCCGTGGCGGCGGTAACGGGCCTGCCGATCTCCATGCCGGCGACGCGACCGCTCCTCGTGCTCGGGGGCACGATCGTAATGTGCGCGGCCTCAGGCGCCGTCGCCACGCGCCGCCTTGCTCGGGCCAACCCAGCCGAACTGTTCTGAGGCTGGCATGGACACGCCATCCGATGCCGCCATCGTCGTGAGCGGCCTGAGCCACTGGTTCGGGACCGGCGAGGCGCGGAAGCAGGCCCTGTTCGACATCGACCTCGCGATCGAGCGGGGCCGGTTGACCGTGCTGCTGGGCGCCTCCGGCTCGGGCAAGACGACGCTCCTGACCCTGATGGGCTGCCTGCGGGAGGTGCAGGCGGGGAGCGTGCGGCTGCTCGGCCAGGAGCTCGCGGGCGCGGACGAGGATGTCCTCGTGATCTGCCGCCGGCGGCTCGGCTTTATCTTCCAGGCGCACAATCTTCATGACAGCCTGACGGCGATGCAGAACGTGCGCATGGGCTTGGACGTGCACGGCCCCGCCGCCCCGGCGGACTGGCGCTCGCCGTGCCGGCACCTCCTCGAGCTAGTCGGCCTTGGCGAGCGGCTCGACTACCCGCCGGGCAACCTCTCGGGTGGCCAGAAGCAGCGGGTCGCGGTCGCCCGCGCGCTCGTGGGCAATCCCGAGATCGTGTTCGCGGACGAGCCGACGGCGGCGCTCGACCGGGAGAGCGGGTTCCAGGTCGTTTGCATGCTCAAGGCGCTGGGCGAGACGCGGGGCACCACGACGTTGATGGTGACGCACGATCCGCGCATTCTCGACCTCGCTGACCGGATCGTAACCCTCGAGGACGGACGTCTCGTACCGGAGACGCGCTGAGCCGCTCCCCTGCGCCGCTCCGCGTCCCGGTCGCTTTGTAAATTCAAACGGACTGCCGGGGCCGAAAATCCGCCTTAGGCGCAAAACGGAATGGGCGCTTTGGGCCGATAACTGCCCGGCAGCTTTCGGCATCTATGCGGCGGAAGCAGACGCTTATTACTCCGCTCGGGGTCGTGGCCTCGCGCGAAGTGGACGCTGGCTAAAGACCGGACTTGGCGCATTCGCGCCTGTCACGGCCCTCGCTGCTGGGTTCGGAGAGCAGCCGAGCCGCTCATGGGCGGCGAAGCCCGCCAGACCCGCGATCACGTGTCGACCGGGACGGCGTTCGTGGCCTCGATCGTCGCCAGGCTTTCGCCACGCGCGCCTCGCGCCTCATCTCGGGCCACGCTCGCGCCGCACACGAGACGGCAGCACGATCCGCAGGTCCAGAAGCACCACGCCCGTCGCCGCCACGGCGGCCATGCACAGCATCCACTTTGAGACCGGCTCCATCGCGCCCTCGATCTGCAGCGCGTGGATCACCGTCGCCATCACGACGATCGCCGCCAGACCGTTGTGGATCAGCCCCCAGACCGAATGGCGAAGCCCCAGCCGGCGACGGAAGAGCACGAGGCCCCCTGTTGCCGCCACCCCCCACATCGCCATGACGCCGTAGACCGAGAACGGGGTCGGCGAGACGAGCAGGAGAGCATCGAGCGTGTCGGGCGGGCTGGCCAGGTAGAGCCCGCCGACATGGAGTGCCACTGCCATGATAAGCGCGACGCCGAGCCAGCGGTGCCAGCGCCGTCCTGCTGGCCCCTCCGTTCTGGCGAGGTAGCCCGCGGGCAGGAGTGGCTGAAGGACGAGAAGCGACAGGCCGACGATGCCGGCGAAGCCGCCAACGATATAGGGCATGTCGCGCGACGCGAGATAGGGGCTGAACGCAGCGACCACGACGGGCCCGAACATAACCGCAGCGACGCTGCCCCAGACGAGGATGGGCGGGAGACGGCGCCGGCTGATCGACCCCATGGAGTTGATCCCGCAATCAAGCGGGTGCGAGGATGAAATCGGCCGACACGGACGTGTCTCGTGCGCTCGGCATGACGGGGCGCAGGAAGACCGTCCGGAACGCGCCGTCGTCATAGGCCAGATGTGCGTGAGGTTGCCCGAAGTTGGGGACGATTTGCGCCATCTCGAGCTCAAACGAGCCGTCGGCACGGGTCAGGACGCTTCCGTGGTTTACTGGATCGGGTTCGCCTCCGAGAACCGTCGCCGCCCAGATCTGAATGCGCAAGCCGCTCAGCGGCGCGCCGTCGCCAGCCCGCAGCACCTTGCCTCGTACGAAGAACCCGGAGCCAAGCCGATCCACCATGGGAGCGTTCGGCCGGTAGTTGTTGG
>DASPJU010000040.1:0-2869 GCA_035628475.1 Salinarimonas sp.
CTCGCGGCGCTGGCGGCCGGCTCCTGGCTCGCCGTCGCGCCCAACCGCCTCCTGCCCGGCCTCCCGCGAAGCGCGGGCGAGATCCTGGGCGCCGCCGCCCTGCTCCCGGCGGCGCTCGTGGCGGGCGCCGCCGTCCTCGCGATCCGTCCCGGCCTCCCGCGATGGGCGGCGCTGGCCGCCGCCGCGCTCGCGCTCCTGCTCCTCGTGGCGCTGACAGGCACGGGCGCCCGCGAGGCGATGATCGGCCGGCCTCCCGCGGCCCGGGCCGCCTTGGGCGCGGGCTTCTGGACGGCGCTCGCGGCGGTCGCGGCGCTCGCCCTGGCGATCGCGGGCGAGACGGGATCGCGCCGCGCCCCCGCGGGGCTCGGCCTGGGCCTCCTGGCGAGCCTCGCGGCGCTCGCCGCGGGCGGCGTCCTCGACGCCCTCTCGCTCATGGTCGAGGTGCGGGCCCGCTCCGACCGCCTGGGCACGGCTCTCGTGGAGCATCTGCGCCTCTCGGCCGCGGCGCTCGCCCTGGCGCTCGCGCTTGCCGCGCCGCTGGCTTGGGCGGCGTTCCGCTCGCGGGCCGCGGCCGGGGCCGTGGCGGCGGCCCTGAGCCTCGTCCAGGTCGTGCCGGCGGTCGCCATGTTCGCGCTCCTCGTCTCGGGCCTGGCGCTGGCGCTCGCGGCGGCGCCGTCCCTGCGGGCGCTGGGGATCGGGGCGCTGGGGGCGACCCCTGCCCTGCTCGCGGTGGCGCTCTACGCGGCCCTGCCCCTGCAGCGGGCCCTGCTCGCGGGCCTCACCCAGGCGGACCCCGCCATGGTGGACGCGGCTCGCGCCATGGGCATGACCGAGGCGCGCATCGCCGCCGAGATCCGCCTCCCGCTCGGCTTCCCGCTCGTCTTCGGGGGCCTGCGGCTCGCCGCCGTGCAGGCGATCGGCCTCGTGACGTTGGGGGGCCTCGTCGGCGCCGGGGGCTTGGGCGCCCTCGTCTTCGAGGGCATGTCCCAGTTCGCGCCCGACCTCATCCTGGCGGCGGCCGCGCCCGTCCTCGCGCTCGCGGTCGCGGCCGATCTCGCCTTGCGGGGGCTGGAGCGGGCCGCGCGGCGGGCCCTGGGGATGGCGCCGTCATGATCGCCTTCGAGGACGTGGCGGTCGCCTACGGCGCCGCGGAGGCGCTGGCCGGCGTGACGGCGCAGGTGCCGGCGGGGGCGCTCGCGGTCCTGGTCGGCCCCTCGGGGTCGGGCAAGTCGACCCTGCTGCGCCTCGTCAACCGCCTGATCGAGCCGACCGAAGGCCGGGTGCTGGTGCGGGGCACGGACGTGCGGGCGGTCGACGCCACGCGCCTTCGCCGCTCCATCGGCTACGCGATCCAGTCGGTGGGGCTGTTTCCCCACCGCAGTGTGGCGCGCAACGTCGCGACGGTGCCCCGCCTGATGGGCTGGCCCGCCGGCCGCATCGAGGCGCGGGTGCGCGAGGTGCTGGCGCTCGTGCGCCTCGATCCCGAGACCTACATGGCCCGCCGCCCGGCCGCGCTCTCGGGGGGCGAGGCGCAGCGGGTGGGCCTCGCCCGGGCGCTCGCCGCCGATCCCGACATCCTCCTGATGGACGAGCCCTTCGGCGCCGTCGACCCCATCGTGCGCCGGGAGCTGCGGACCGAGCTGCGGCGCGTCCATGCCGCCACGGGCAAGACGATCCTGCTCGTCACCCACGATCCCGGCGAGGCGATCGAGCTCGCGGACCGGCTCCTGGTGCTGCGGGACGGGCGCCTGGTGGCGTCGGGCCCCCCCGCCGAGGTGACCCGCGACGGGGACGCCTTCGTGCGAGCCTTGCTCGGCGCCGACGCCTCGCTGCGAACCCTGAGCCTCGTGCCCGCGAGCGCCTGCGCCGACCCCCGGCCCGCGCCCGACGGCGCTCCCGTCCTCTTGGCCGATGCGAGCCTGCACGAGGCCCTCGCCCTGATGGTGGAGCGCCGCGCGGCCTGCCTCGCCCTCGTGGACGGGGCCGGGCGCCCCGCCGGGTCCCTGGCGCTGGCGCGGCTCGTGGAGCGCCGGCCGTGAGCCGCGCCGGTCCTCCCCTCGTCCTGGGCCTCGCGCTCGCGGCCCTCGCCCATCCGGCGCCCGCAGGAGCGCTCTGGAGCGCGACGGGCGGGACGGGCGCGCCCATGGCGGCCGCGCGCCTTCTCTCGCTCGCGGGCCAGCACCTCGCGGTCGCGGCATTGGGCGTCGCCGGCGCGGCGCTCCTCGGCATCGGCCTGGGCCTTGCCGTCACCCGGCCCGCGGGCGAGCCCCTGCGCCGGCTCGCCGAGACCCTCGGCGCCGGGCTCCAGGCCGCGCCGCCGGTGGTGATCGTGGCCCTGGCCTTCCCCGCGCTGGGCTTCGGCCTCGCGCCCACCGCGCTGGCGCTCGTGGCCTATGCCACGCTGCCGATCCTGCGCGCCACGATCGACGCCATCGAGAGCGTGCCGCCCGACATCGCCGAGTCCGCCCGCGCCATGGGCCTCACCCCGCGCCAGCGGCTGGTCGAGGTCGAGCTGCCCCTCGCGGCGCCGGTCCTCGCGGGCGCGCTGCGCACGGCGGCCGTGCTCGCGGTCGCGACCGCCGCGGTCGGCGCGCTCGCCGGCGCCGCGACGCTGGGCACCCCCATCGTGCTCGGCCTCCAGACGCAGAACACCCTCCTGGTGCTGCAGGGCGCCGCCGCCACGGCGGCGCTCGCCTTCCTCGCCGAGGGCCTCCTGGCGCTGGCGCTGCCGGGCCGCAATTGATCCTTCGCCGGCTTGCGCGGCGGCGCGCCATGCGCAAGCATGTCCCCGCAACTCCCGCCGGTGCGATGTCGCTTCTCTCCCGTCTCTCCCGCCTGTTCCTGCGCCCGTCGGACGACGCGCCGCCCT
>DASPJU010000041.1:0-2848 GCA_035628475.1 Salinarimonas sp.
GAGCGCCCATGCCCGCCCGTTCCTGGCTCGACCTCACCTGGGAGGACTTCGCCTCCCGCGACATGAGCCGCGCCATCGCGGTCCTGCCCGTGGCAGCCGTCGAGCAGCACGGCCCCCACCTGCCGGTGGGCGTCGACACCATGATCGCCCAGGGCTATGTCGACCGCGTCATGGGCCTCGTGCCCGAGGAGCTCGACGTGCTCCTCCTGCCGATCCAGGCGGTGGGCAAGTCGAACGAGCACCTGCGCTTTCCCGGCACGCTGACGCTGTCGGCCGAGACCGCGATCCGGGCCTGGACCGAGATCGGCGAGAGCGTGCACCGCGCGGGCTGCCGCAAGCTCGTCGTCGTGAACTCGCATGGGGGCAACATCGCGGTGATCGACATCGTGGCCCGCGACCTGCGGGTGCGCCTCGACATGCTCGTGGTCACGGCCGCCTGGCACCGCCTGGGCTACCCGGACGGCCTCTACGGCGCGCACGAGATGCGCCACGGCATTCATGCGGGCGAGGTCGAGACCTCGCTCATGCTCGCCTTCCGGCCCGACACGGTGCGGATGGACAAGGCGGAGGACTTCGTGCCCCGCACGGTCGCGATGGAGCGCGAGCTGACCCATCTGCGGGCGATCCAGCCCACGGGATTCGGCTGGATGGCGGGGGACCTGCACCCGAAGGGCGCCATGGGCGACGCCGCCGCCGCCACCCCCGACAAGGGCCGCGCCTCCGCCGATTTCGGCGCCGCCGCCTTCGTCGAGCTCCTCCGGGACGTGGACCGGTTCGGGTTGTAGGATAGAATCCCCTCTCCCCTGGGGAGAGGGGTTGGGGGTCAGGGCGGCTCGGCCAGAGCGGCTCGCTCCCACCTCTGCACCTGTCGTCCCCGGGCCTGACCCGGGGACGAAAGCCCCACGCGCCGCCTGGGCGACCGGGTCAAGCCCGGCCACGGCACGAGTCGGTGCCGTCGAGACATCCTCCCGATGGGGCCACCCACGCCCCCGGCGCCTCTCCCATCCGGGAGAGGGGAGGCGCGCCCCTCAAAACAGGCTCAGCTGGCCCGGCGCCCCGCGCGCCGGCGGCTGGAACAGGTCGGTCCTCAGGCGCAGGCCCCCACGCGGAGTCATTGCGAGGCGCTTGAGCGCGGTCTCGAAGCGGCGGGCGGTGAGCGCCGCGAAGGGGCCGGTCCCGGTCTGGCGGGTACCGAAGGCGGGGTCGTAGTCCTTTCCCCCGTGCATCTCGCGCAAGACCGCGAAGACCCGGTCGGCCCGGCCCGGATAGTGCTCCCGCAGCCAGTCCCGCACGATGTCCTTGAGCTCGTGGGGCAGGCGCAGCATCACGTAGCCCGCCTCCCGCGCGCCGGCGTCGCACGCCGCCTCCAGGACGGCCTCCAGCTCGTGGTCGTTGACGCCGGGGATCAGCGGCGCGACCAGCGCCATGACGGGCACCCCCGCCTCCGTCAGCGCCCGGATCGCCTCCAGGCGCAGGCGCGGGCCGCTGGCGCGGGGCTCCATGCGGCGGGCGAGGCGGGGGTCCAGGGTGGTGACCGAGACCGCGACCTTGGCCAGGCCCTGGGCGGCCATCGGGGCCAGCAGGTCGAGGTCGCGGGTCACGAGGGCGCCCTTGGTGACGATGGTCACGGGGTGACGCGTCCGGGCCAGCACCTCGAGCACGGCGCGCGTGACGCGCAGCCGCCGCTCGATCGGCTGGTAGGGGTCCGTGTTGGCGCCGAGCGCGATGGGGGCGGGCCGGTAGGAGGGGAGGCCGAGCTCGCGCTCCAGGAGCTCGGCGGCGTTGGACTTGGCGAACAGCCTGGTCTCGAAATCGAGGCCCGGCGACAGGCCGAGATAGGCGTGGGTCGGGCGCGCGAAGCAATAGACGCAGCCGTGCTCGCAGCCGCGATAGGGATTGATCGATCGGTCGAAGCCGATGTCGGGGGACTCGTTGCGGCTCACGATCGAGCGCGCCCGCTCCATCGTGACCTCGGTGGCGAGCGGCGGCGCCTCCTCGGCCAGGTCCCAGCCGTCGTCGAAGCCCTCGCGGGACTGGGGCTCGAAGCGGGCCTGCGGCATCGACACGGCGCCGCGGCCGCGGCGCTGCTCGGGACGGGGATCGGGGCGCGACGGGCTCATGGGCTTGCTCCGGGTTGTCGTGAACATACCAGGAACAAGCAGGGCTGTGGAGTCGGCGCGGCGGGGTGGGGCGATCATTTCGCAGTTGCGAGATGGAGGCGACGGGCTATCCTGGCCCGATGATCACCGGTCTGGTCCTGGTCGAGCGCGGCGTCGAGGCGCTCGCCGTCACCCTCGCGGCCCTGGTGCCCGGCGTCGCCGAGGGCCTGGTGGGCGATGCGATCGTGATCGCCCGCGCCCCCGACCGCGACATCGAGCGGGTGGCCGACGCCACGGGGGCCATCCTGGTCGAGCTGTCGGCGGGCGAGGATCCCTGGCGGGCCGCCGCGCCGCTCGCGCGCCGGGATTGGCTGTTCTGCCTATCCGCCGGCGACGTGCCGGGCGAGGGGTGGATCCGCGCGATCGACCGGTTCGCGCTGGCCGCCGCGGGGGCGGGCCTGCCGCAGGGGCGCCTGGCGCGCGCCCGCTCCGTCCCCGAGCGCCTCGCGCTTCTCGGCGAGGGCCGGGTCCGGGCGGCGCGCCTGCGCCCGGGCGACCTCGTCCACCGCGGCCGCCTCGACGATCCCGCGCGGCGCATCGTGCCGGTCGCGGCGCGGATCCTGCGCGATCCGCTGTGAGGGGTCAGACCACCCGCAGGCGGATCTCGCCCAGGCCCGCGACGGCGCCGGTCATGGCCTGGCCGCGCTCGACCTTGCCGACGCCCTCCGGCGTGCCGGAGAAGATCACGT
>DASPJU010000042.1:0-3716 GCA_035628475.1 Salinarimonas sp.
CGCCTCGTGCCCGTCCTCGGCGACGAACCACTTGGCCGCGACGGAGGCATCGACGATGATGCTCACCGGTCCCGGTCCTCGCGCACCAGCAGCGCGCTATCGGTTTGCGGGACGCCTTTGGGCGTCATGGCCGCGATCCGCTCCAGGCGCTCTATCAGCTCGACGCGGCGCTCGTGCTCGCGCAGGCCCGCCGCGACGAGGCTGGCGACCTCCTGCTCGAGGGAATGCTGGTTCGCCTCGGCGAGCGCGGCAATGCGAGCGACGAGGCTCTCGTCGAGATCTTGAAGCGTGATGGCACCCATCGTTTCGATCTCCGATCCAGCGAAGCCTCGATCCCAGCGGCCGCCCGGCCCGGAGGTCGAGCGGATACGAGTCACGAAGTCCTTGCCGTCCTCAGTACACCCGCGCCTTGGGCGCGATGTACTCGACCTCGTTCGACATCGTGTAGGTGTGCACCGGCCGGTAGTCGATGTTGACCCGGTAGTCGGTCTCGTCGATCCAGGCGAGCGTGTGTTTCATCCAGTCCTTGTCGTTGCGCTCCGAGTAGTCCTCGCGGGCGTGCGCCCCGCGGGACTCGGTGCGGTTGGCGGCCGAGTTCATCGTCACCACGGCCTGCGTGATCAGGTTGTCGAACTCCATCGCCTCGATGAGGTCCGTGTTCCAGATCAGCGAGCGGTCCGTGGTGCGGATGTCGACGGTGCCGCGCCACACCTTGTCGATGAGCTGGCGGCCCTCCTCCAGCACCTCGCCGGTGCGGAACACGGCGCAGTTGTTCTGCATCGTGCGCTGCATGTCGAGGCGCAGCTGCGCCGTCGTGGTGCCCCCGGACGCGTTGCGGAAGCGGTCGAGGCGCGAGAGCGACAGGTCGGCGGAGTCCTTGGGCAGCTCCGCGTGGCGCTCGCCCGGCGTCACGACCTCGGCGCAGCGCAGGCCCGCCGCGCGGCCGAACACCACGAGGTCGATGAGCGAGTTGGAGCCGAGCCGATTGGCGCCGTGCACCGACACGCAGGCCGCCTCGCCCAGCGCCATGAGGCCCGGCACCACGTGGTCGGGGTTGCCGTCCTTCAGGGTCAGCACCTCGCCGTGATAGTTCGTGGGGATGCCGCCCATGTTGTAGTGGACCGTGGGCAGGACCGGGATCGGCTCCTTGGTGACGTCGACGCCAGCAAAAATCTTGGCGCTCTCGGAGATGCCCGGCAGGCGCTCGTGCAGGATCTTCGGGTCGAGATGGTCGAGGTGCAGGTAGATGTGGTCGTTGCCCTTGCCGACGCCCCGGCCGGCCCGGATCTCCATGGTCATGGCGCGCGAGACCACGTCGCGGGACGCGAGGTCCTTGGCGGACGGCGCGTAGCGCTCCATGAAGCGCTCGCCCTCGGAGTTCGTCAGATAGCCGCCCTCGCCGCGCGCGCCCTCCGTGATGAGGCAGCCCGCGCCGTAGATGCCGGTGGGGTGGAACTGGACGAACTCCATGTCCTGGAGCGGGAGCCCCGCCCGCAGCACCATGGCGTTGCCGTCGCCCGTGCAGGTATGGGCCGAGGTCGCCGAAAAGTAAGCGCGGCCGTAACCGCCGGTGGCGAGGATCGTCATGTGCGAGCGGAAGCGGTGGATCGACCCGTCCGACATGTTGAGCACCACCACGCCGCGGCAGCGGCCCTCCTCGTCCATGATGAGGTCAATGGCGAAGTACTCGATGAAGAAGTTGGTCTGGTTGCGGACCGCCTGGCCGTAGAGCGTGTGCAGGATCGCGTGGCCCGTGCGGTCGGCGGCAGCGCACGTGCGCTGCGCCGTGCCCTTGCCGTACTCGGTCGTCATGCCGCCGAAGGGCCGCTGGTAGATCTTGCCCTCGACCGTGCGGGAGAAGGGCACGCCCCAGTGCTCGAGCTCGTAGACGGCGTCGGGCGCGTTGCGGCACAGGTACTCGATGGCGTCCTGGTCGCCGAGCCAGTCCGACCCCTTGACGGTGTCGTACATGTGCCAGCGCCAGTCGTCCTGGCCCATATTGCCCAGCGCCGCCGAGATGCCGCCCTGCGCCGCCACGGTGTGGGAGCGGGTGGGGAACACCTTGGTGATGCAGGCGGTGCGCAGGCCCGCCTGGGAGCAGCCCACCGTGGCGCGAAGCCCCGCGCCGCCGGCGCCCACCACCACCACGTCGAAGGTGTGGTCGGTGATCGGGTAGGCGGCGCCGTTGACGGCGGGGCCGGTTCCGTTCGTGGTCGTGGTGGCCATGGCGGTTTCCTCAGGCGGCCGTGAAGCTGATCTTCAGGATCGAGAAGATGCAGGCGGCGGCGATGACGATGGCGAAGAACGTGTTGGCCATGAGGGCGGCGATCTTGGCGCCCTTCTGGTGCACGTAGTCCTCGATGATGATCTGGACGCCCATCCTCATATGGTTCGCGATCGACACGATGAGGAGGACCAGCGGGATCGCCACGATGGGGTGCGACACGAAGCGCACGGCCTCCGCGTAGGGCCGGCCCGCGATCGCCGCCACGATGATCACGAAGGCGACGACGAGCGGCACGTTGGAGACGGCCGTCATGCGGTGGATCCACCACTCGCCGGCCCCGTGGCCGGCGGCGCCCAGGCCCTTGGCCCGGGCGAGCGGGGTGCGCATGGAGACGCGCGTGTCGGAGCGGTTGTCGACCATGGGGCGTCTCCCTCTAGCGCGCGAGCAGGACCACGGCCCAGATCAGGACCGTGAGCAGGGTGGAGCCGATGAGCGTCATGCGGGCGAGCCAGATCCGCTCGGTGGGCTCCATGCCGTGGCCGAAGTCCCAGATCAGGTGGCGCACGCCGCCCAGCATGTGGTGCATCAGGATCCAGGTATAGGCGAAGAGCACCAGGTAGCCGATCGGCGAGCCGAAGAACCAGCCGACCCAGGAATAGGCCTCCGGGCCCGAGGCGAGGGCCACGAGCCAGATCGTGAGCAGGACCGTGCCGGCGTAGAGCGCGCTGCCCG
The DNA here is from genome assembly GCA_035628475.1 of Salinarimonas sp. Classification (GTDB taxonomy): domain Bacteria; phylum Pseudomonadota; class Alphaproteobacteria; order Rhizobiales; family Beijerinckiaceae; genus Salinarimonas_A. The sequence continues at coordinate 2,960 of DASPJU010000042.1, forward strand.
TGATGCGGTGGACGACCGACATCGCCATGGTCCAGGACCAGCGATAGATCTGCAGATGCGGCGAAAGGGGCCGCGGGGCCGGGGCGTTCATGGCCATCGTGACGTCGCTCCTGTGACGGCGCCGCGAGGGGCGCCCTGTCGTCGGGCCGGTTCGTAGCGAAGGCTGGGGCGGGCCGCAACCGCGCACATCGGCGATGGGGCCGGCACGCTTCGCCGGACGCGAACCTTGCCGCACCGAAGGCCCTGACGCAATGTGGCTCTCGTTGACCCAGCCTTCGCCTGGCGCGAAGGCTGGAACGCCTCCTAAGAGCATCTCATGCGCTTCGACCTCGTCGATCTCAACCTGTTCCGCCACGTGGTCGAGGCCGGCTCCATCACCCACGGCGCCGAGCGGGCGAACCTGGCGCTGGCGGCCGCCAGCACGCGCGTGCGCGCCATGGAGGCGGCGCTCGGCGCGCCCCTCCTCCTGCGCGGGCGCGCCGGCGTCACGCCGACGCCCGCGGGCCGCGCGCTCCTCACCCATGCCCGGGCGATGCTGGCCCAGGCCGAGCGCCTGCGCGAGGACCTGGCCGCCTTCGCGGGCGGGCTCGCGGGCCAGATCCGGATCCTGTCCAACACCAATGCCCTCACCGAATTCCTGCCCGAGGCGCTCGCCGCCTATCTGGCCGCCCATCCGCAGGTGAACATCGACCTGGAGGAGCGCCTCTCCGACGAGATCGTGGGGCTGATCGCGGAAGGGGTGGGCGACATCGGCATC
>DASPJU010000043.1:0-5046 GCA_035628475.1 Salinarimonas sp.
CGATCTCGTCGCGCCGGCCCTGGTCCGGCACAGGGGTCTCGAGGGCGCCGGCCCCGATGCGCTGCGTCGCGCCGGCGACGCGGGCCAGCGCGGCCGCGAGTCCGCGGAAGACATAGGCCACCGCGGCGGCGGCCATGAGGATACCGGCGAGCGCCAGCGCGCTGGCCCAGGTCAGGGCCTGCGCTCTCATGCGGTCCGCCTGAAGGGCCGCGGCCTGGGCGCCGTCCACCGTCAGGGCCACGACGTCGGCGACCTTGGCGCGCGTCGCCTCGAAGGTCTCGCGGCCGCGCTTCTGGAAGAGATCGGAGGCGGAGGCTCCGAAGATCGCGCCCGCCAGGCGGCTCACCTCCGCGTTCACGGCCTGATAGTCCTTCAGGGCCTTTGCGAGGTCGTCCACGGCGGCGGCGTGACGGGCGTCGGGCGCGCCGGTCCGCAGCTTCTCGAGCTGCTCCGCGACGGCGGCCGCGGACCGGTTCATGACCGCCTCGCCCTCCGTGCGCTCCAGGTTGTCGATCGCCATCACCATCACGGCCTCGGCGATGCGCACGTCCCCCAGGCGTGCGTTCACCGTGTGCGCGGCGTCGAGGCGGGGCAGCCACACCCGGTCGACCTCGGCCGAGAGGCTGCCCATCCGCGAGATCGCGAAGAGGCTGAAGCCCGCCAGGGCCACGATGACGAGGGTAAGCGCCGCGAAGGCGGCCGCGAGGGTGGTGCGCACGGAACGGGTCATCGGGAAATCCGGGGGGCTGAACGGACCAAGTGACGCACCGTGATCCCACGTCTGGCTTAATCCCGGCTTAAGCGGTTGCCGGGGCTTCGGGGTCCGCCGGGCTTGATCTCCGGCCCGCGCCGGGGCTAGGCCTGTGGCCCATGCAGCGCCCCGTCTTCCCGCATCGTCACCTGCTCGGCATCGAGGGCCTGTCGCGGCCCGACATGCAGGCGCTCCTCGACCTCGCCGACGAAGCCGTGGAGGTGAGCCGGCAGGCCGAGAAGAAGAAGACGACGCTGCGCGGGCGCACCCAGATCAACCTGTTCTTCGAGCCCTCCACCCGGACGCAGGCCTCCTTCGAGCTCGCGGGCAAGCGGCTGGGCGCCGACGTTATGAACATGTCGGTCGCCTCCTCCTCGGTGAAGAAGGGCGAGACTCTCATCGACACGGCCGCGACCCTCAACGCCATGCGCCCGGACGTGATCATCGTGCGCCACCACGCGGCGGGGGCGGTCCACCTGCTCGCCCGGAAGGTGGACTGCGCCGTGGTGAACGCCGGCGACGGCGCCCACGAGCACCCGACCCAGGCGCTCCTCGACGCGCTCACGATCCGCCGCGCCAGGGGGCGGATCGAGGGGCTCACGGTCGCGATCTGCGGCGACATCCTGCATTCGCGCGTCGCGCGCTCGAACATCATCCTGCTCTCCGCGATGGGCGCTCGGGTGCGGGTGGTGGGGCCCGCCACGCTCCTGCCGCCTGGAATCGAGCGGTTCGGCGTGGAGGTCTCGACCCGCATGCGCGAGGGCCTGGCGGGAGCGGACATCGTCATGATGCTGCGCCTGCAGCGCGAACGCATGAACGGCTCGTTCGTGCCCTCCGTGAAGGAGTACTTCCGCTATTACGGGCTTGACGAGGAGAAGCTCTCCTATGCCGCCCCCGGCGCCCTCGTGATGCATCCCGGCCCCATGAACCGCGGCGTCGAGATCTCCTCGGCCATCGCGGACGGAGCCCAGTCGCTCATCCGCGAGCAGGTCGAGATGGGGGTGGCGGTGCGCATGGCGGTGCTCGAGGCGCTGGCGCGCCACATGCCGAGCGGGTCATGACGGCGCTCGTCGCCGCCTTGGTCCGGCGCTGGGCGATGCGGGCGGTCGTCACGAAGATCCTGCTCGTCGCCGCGGGCGTGATCGGGATCGTGGCGGTCGAGCCGGGCGAGGTCTGGCGCTGGTTCCTGCTCCCCCTCGCGGCGCTTTACGCGCTGGTCTTCTGGGGGCTCGCGAGGTTCTGGCTCGCTGTGCTCGGCCGGGTGGCGGGCGGGAGCGGCGAGGGGGCGTCTTGAGGGACGGCTCGCGATCATGCTCGTCGAGGCTCGAATGAAGGCCTATCGGACCTTCGTCCTCGCGTCCGTCGAGCGATTCGAACGGCAGCTCAAGCTGGGGTTCCTGCTGCCGGTGGGAACGATACTCCCCTTGGCTGTGCTGATGTCCGGCGGGGGACTGGCGAGAGCCTTCCTGTATCTTCTCGCGGTCGTCGCGCTCTACGTAAGCGTCGTCATCTTCTGGGGCATGATGTCCAGCGTCGCGTACTTGGTGCAGCCGACAATCCTATCGATCATCAAGCGGCGGGATCCTCGCTGGCCTCACAGTCGGATCCCGGTACGCACCCGTGACCTCCTCGACACGGCGATCCCAAGCCCCGGCGGCAGCGAGCGACAACGGAGCGAAGAACGATGACGGGCAAAGAAACGCTCTTCTCCAACGCCCGCTTGGTCGATCCGGCGGGCGACCGCGAGGGGCGAGGGCACCTGCTCGTGCGGGACGGGCTGATCGCCGACATCGCCTGGGGCGGCGCCGTCCCGGGCGCCGCCGAGGGCGCTCGGGTGATCGACTGCGCGGGCCGCGTGCTCGCCCCGGGCCTCGTCGACATGCGGGCCTTCGTGGGCGAGCCGGGCGCGGAGCACCGCGAGACGCTGCGCACCGCGAGCGAGGCCGCCGCCGCCGGGGGCGTCACCACGGTCGTGTGCATGCCCGACACAAATCCCGTCATGGACGATCCCGCGGTGATCGACTTCGTGGTGCGCCGCGCCCGCGACACCGCGATCGTGAACGTCCGCCCGGCCGCCGCGCTCACGAAGGGGCTCCAGGGGCGGGAGATGACGGAGCTCGGCCTGCTCATGGAGGCCGGCGCCGTCGCCTTCACGGACGCGGCGCGCTCGGTGACGAACGCGCAGGTGATGCGCCGCACGCTCGACTACGCCCGCGACTTCGGCGCCCTCGTCCTCCACCATGTCGAGGATCCCGATCTCGTGGGCGACGGCGTCATGAACGAGGGTGAGCGGGCGAGCCGGCTCGGCCTGCACGGCATCCCCCGGGAGGCCGAGACCGTGATGCTCGAGCGCGACATGCGCCTCGTGCGCCTCACGCGCGCCCGCTACCACGCCGCCATGATCTCCTGCGCGGACTCGGTCGAGATCGTGGCCCGCGCCAGGCAGGCGGGGCTGCCGGTCTCGTGCGGAGTGTCGATCAACCATCTCACCCTCAACGAGAACGACATCGGCGACTACCGCACCTTCCTGAAGCTCTCGCCGCCCCTGCGCCACGAGACCGACCGCCAGGCCGTGATCGAGGCTCTCGCGGCGGGGCTCATCGACGTGATCGTCTCGGATCACAATCCGCAGGACGTGGAGACCAAGCGCGTGCCCTTCGCGGAGGCCGCCGACGGCGCGCTCGGCCTGGAGACCCTGCTCTCGGCCGCCCTGCGCTTGGTGCACGCCGAGCGGATCACCCTGCCGCGGCTCCTTCGCGCGCTCTCGACCCGTCCCGCCGAGATCCTGGGGCTCCCCTGCGGGCGTCTCTCCCCCGGCGCGCCGGCCGACCTCATCGTCCTCGATCCCGACGAGCCCTACGTGCTCGACAAGCGCGCCTTGCGCTCGCGATCGAAGAACTCGCCCTTCGACGAGGCGAGGCTCGAGGGCCGGGTCCACGTCACGATGGTCGGCGGGCGGATCGTTCACGGCTGACGCCCGAGCCGGGGAGAGGTGCAACTGGCCTATACCCAGCCGCCCCGCAAATGCTCTAGGTTGGGCTCCATCGCCACCCGGGAACGCCTGCTTCGATGAACCCGACCCTCGATCTACCCACAGCCATGGCGGCGCTCGCCTTCGGGTATCTGTGCGGCTCCATTCCCTTTGGCCTACTCCTGACCCGCGCTGCGGGCCTCGGGGACGTCCGCAAGATCGGGTCGGGCAATATCGGCGCCACCAACGTCCTGCGGACCGGCCGCAAGGGCTTGGCGGCCGGCACGCTCCTGCTCGACGCCCTCAAGGGCACGGTCGCCGTGCTGGTCGCCTGGCGCTGGGGCCTTGAGCCAGCGCTCGCGGCGGCGCTCGGGGCCTTTCTGGGCCACCTCTTCCCCGTCTGGCTCGGGTTCCGGGGCGGCAAGGGCGTCGCGACGCTCATCGGCGTCCTGATCGGGTTGAGCTTCAAGGCGGCCCTGGCCTTCGCGGCGCTCTGGCTCGCCGTCGCCTTTGCGACGCGATACTCCTCGGCTGCGGCGCTCGTAGCCAGCGCGGCGACGCCCCTCGTATTGTGGCTCCTGGGGGAGGGCGCCATGGCGCTCCTCGCGGTCTTGCTCGCGATCCTCCTGTGGTGGAAGCACCGGGAGAACATCCGCCGGCTCATGGCCGGCACCGAAGGGCGCATCGGCCAGAAAGGGTGAGCCATGTCGAAGGCCGTTCTGACCGACGAGCAGCGCGTCGCCTGGCTGCGCCTGATCCGCTCCGAGAGCGTCGGGCCGCGCACCTTCCGCGCGCTGGTCAACCGGTTCGGCGGAGCGGGGCCGGCGCTCGAGGCGCTGCCCGACCTCGCACGGCGGGGCGGACGTCTCCTCCTCAAGGTGGCGACCCGCGAGGAGGCGCTGCGCGAGATCGAGGCGGCCGAGCGCATCGGCGCGCGCTTCGTGGCCTCGGGCGAGCCGGACTATCCCGCCGTGCTCGCGACAGTCGACACGGCGCCGCCCCTGCTGGCGATCCGCGGCGAGGCCGCCGTCCTGCGAAAGCCCATGGCCGCGCTCGTGGGCTCGCGAAACGCCTCGGCGGCAGGGCTCACCTTCGCGGGCAAGCTCGCGGCCGACCTGGGAGCCGAGGGCTATGTCGTGGTCTCGGGGCTCGCCCGCGGAATCGACACCAGCGCCCACCGCGCGGCGCTGCGCTCCGGGACGGTCGCCGTGCTGGCGGGCGGCCAGGACCGGGTCTATCCACAGCAAAATGAGGCGCTCGCCGAGCAGATCGTGGGGGAGGGCGGGGCGATCCTGTCCGAGATGCCCATGGGCTGGGAGCCGCG
>DASPJU010000044.1:0-4761 GCA_035628475.1 Salinarimonas sp.
CGTCGGCCAGCGACAGGGCGAGCTTCCGGGTCGGCGAGGGGAGGGTGGTGAGCATCGGTACGGGGTCTCGCGGAAAGGTCGGGGCGGGAAACATAGCCGATGCGCGCCGGATCGCCCTTTCCCATGCCGCGAGCGCCGGGCGGGCCCGACCCGCCGCCCCTGGTCAGCGCGCGCGGGATCGCCTACCTCTACCGGACCGTGAGGTCGTGACGGAGGACCCGCCGTGAGCCAAGCCAATGCCAGACGCGAGGACGTGGCGCCCGCGCCAGTGCTAGACCTCGCCTGGGCGCGCCTGCGCGAGGAGGCCGAGGCGATCGTGGCGGGCGAGCCGTCGCTGTCGAGCTTCATCTACACCAACGTGCTCAACCACGCCTCCTTGGAGGCCGTGGTGGCGCATCGCGTGGCCTCTCGGCTCGGCCATCCGGCAGTGCCGGCGGAGCTGATCGCCCAGACCTTCCTGGAGGCTCTGGCGGCGGATGCGGGCATCGGCGCGGCGATCCGGGCCGACATGCTGGCGGTCGCCGACCGCGATCCCGCCTGCACCCGCCTCGTCGAGCCCGTGCTCTACTTCAAGGGCTTCCACGCCATCCAGACGCACCGGCTCGCCCATTCCCTGTGGCTGCGCGGCCGGCGCGATTTCGCGCTCTATCTGCAGAGCCGCTCCTCGGAGGTGTTCCAGACCGACATCCACCCGGCGGCGCGCTTCGGGCGCGGCCTGTTCCTCGACCACGCAACGGGTCTCGTGGTGGGCTCGACGGCGATCGTGGAGGACGACGTCTCCATGCTCCAAGACGTGACCCTCGGCGGCACCGGCAAGGAACGCGGCGACCGTCATCCCAAGATCCGCCGGGGCGTGCTCATCGGCGCGGGCGCCAAGATCCTCGGCAACATCGAGATCGGCCATTGCGTGCGGGTGGCGGCGGGCTCCGTGGTGCTCAATCCGGTCCCGCCCAACAGCACCGTCGCGGGGGTGCCGGCGAGGGTGGTCGGCAGCGCCGGCTGCGCCGAGCCGGCGCGCTCGATGGATCAGATCCTGGCCGAGATGGGTTGATCGCCCGGCGACCCCGTGGCAAGCCCGCCCCCCACTCAGACGAAAGGCGATCCCTTGGACAAGACCGAGATGGCGAAGGTCGAGCGATATCTGCGCCGCACCTTCGCGAACCACTCCATCCGCGTCGTCGGCCGGCCCAAGAAGACCGACTCGGCCGAGATCTATATCGGGGAGGAGTTCGTCGGCGTGCTCTTCGTCGACGACGAGGACGAGGACAAGTCCTACAACTTCACCATGGCCATCCTCGAGGGCGACCTGGAGGAGTAGGCTCACCCGTCCTTCCGGGGCCCGGCCAGTCGGGCCGCCCCGGAATGACGCCGGCGCCCCTCAGCCTCCGGCGAGCCGCGTCAGCCCCCGCGTCACCGCCTGCCAATGCGCCAGGTGCTCCGGCGCCAAGCGGAGCTGGATGTCAGTGGCCCCGGCGCGAATCTCCGCGAGGCAGGTCTCGCGGGCGAGGCCCGGGCGTGGCTCCAGGCAGCGCGCCGCGAAGGCGCGCCCGTCGGGCGGGGCCAGATGCAACGTCTCGCCGTCGAAGGGGCTGCCGGCCCTGAACTCCCGGCGGATCAGCCCGCCGGGAGACGGCACCGCGCTCGGCGCCAGGAAGCGGGCATAGAGGAGCGGCGCGCGCTCGGCGGGCGCCATCGTCCCGTCGGTCGGGACGAGGCGGACCAGCGCCGCCGCGCCGGCGGGAGCCGCGGTGCCCGCGAAGGCCTCGAGCGGGATGCGAAGGTCCACCCGCTCGCCCTCGCGCTCGCGCAGCCAGGCCGCCGGCAGCGCCACGGCGCGACCGGCGATCGGCACATCGACCGTCCCCTCGGCCGCCGGACGCTCCTCGCGCACCGCGACGCTCGCGGCCAGGGCGGCCGCGATGCCCAGCGACAGGACAAGGGCGGCCAGCCCCAGGGCGAGGCGGTCGATGCGGCGGACCGGCGGGACGCCGGCGCGGCGGGCGGAGGCGGAGAGGGCGGTCACGGGTTCGCGCTCGGACGGGATCGGGGCGACCCTAGACATCTCTCCCTAACGGCGGGTTAACCTTAACGAGAGCTTGCGATTAACGGACCGTTAACCGCTGGGCTAGGGTGAAGCGACGTCAGCGAGAGACCGCCCGATGCGCATCGATCCCCACTCCCTCGAGCTGCTCCAGGCTCTCGTCCTCGGCTTCGCCTTCGCGGGGCTGCTCGCCAGCGCCTTCGAGCTCGTCACCGAGCGGCGGGCGAGCTTCGGCCTGCTTCAAGCCGGGGGCGTGCTGGCGCTGATGAGCGTGCCGGTTCTCGTGTTCTCGGCGCCCGTGATCATCCTGCGCAACACGATCCGCGGCCGCTCGATCGAGGGCCGGCCCGTGCCCTTCGTGATGCTCGCCACCATGATCGCCTGCTGCTGGAGCCTCCTGTCGGGGCGGGTCGTGCTCGACGTGGCGGCGCTTCTCGTGGGCGCTTGACGGGGCGCCAGGCCAGGCGTTCCCTGGGCGCCCACCGAGACCCGGATCCATGCCCCTCTACGCGCTTGCCGACCTCGCCCCAGAGCTGCCCGCAGCCGGCCGCTACTGGATCGCTCCCGACGCCCACGTGATCGGCCGCGTTCGGCTCGGGGAGGACGTCGGGGTCTGGTTCGGCGCCGTGCTGCGCGGGGACAACGAGCTCATCGACATCGGTGCCCGCACCAACATCCAGGAGGCCTCGCTCCTCCACACCGATTTGGGCGCGCCGCTCACCATCGGGGCGGGCTGCACCATCGGCCACCATGCCATCCTGCACGGCTGCGCCGTCGGCGAGAACAGCCTGATCGGCATGGGCGCGACGATCCTCAACCACGCCCGCATCGGCGCCAACAGCATCGTGGGGGCCAATGCCCTCGTCACCGAGGGCAAGGAATTTCCCGACAACAGCCTCATCGTGGGCTCCCCCGCCAAGGTGGTGCGGGTCCTCGACGAGGCGGCGCTGGAGCGGCTGCGCTGGTCCTCCGCCAACTATGTCGACAACTGGAAGCGCTACGCGCGCGACCTAAGGCCGATCGAGGCTTGAGGCGGGCTCCGCCGGCGGGCGGCGTCCGCCCAGGGCCTGCATCGGGTCCACGCTCGCCGCGCCCCAGCGGTCCCGACCGCCGCAGGCGACGCAGATGGAGCGGAAGCGGTAGTCGGCCGCCTCCCGCCGGCGCATCAGCGCCTCGATGCGCGCCCGCGCCGCCGCTCCGCCGTCGTCGATCGACGAGGGCGTCACCGAGAACACCAGCGGCTCCCCCTCGTCCTGCGCGAGGGCGGGGCCGGCGGCGAGGAGGAGGGCGAGGAGCAGGATTCGCAAACGGGGACTCGCAAGGGATCGGCGATTCAACGCCGCGAGCCTAGTCCCGTTTCCCGGGCGCGTGAATCGGGGGTCGGTCCCTCGCGGACAGAGCCCGCCGAATCATCGACAATGCGGCCATGCGCGGTCTCCTCGACGATCTGCGCGCGGGGCTGCGCGATCTCGGCCCCGGGCGATTCCCCTATCTTCGCTTCGTCGCGGCGCTGCTCGTCGGCGCGGCGGGCGGCTGGCTGTTCGCGACGCTCCGCCTGCCGCTGCCCTGGATGCTCGGTTCCATGACGGCCTGCACCCTTGCGGCCCTCGTCCTCGCGCCCATCGCCGCGCCGCCGGTGGTGCGCCCGCCCATGACCATGGTGATCGGCGTGCTCCTCGGCGCCGGCTTCACGCCGCAGGTGATCGCGCAGGCTCCCGCCTGGGCGCCCGCGCTCGTGGGGCTCGTCGCCTTCGTCGTGGTCTGCGGGATCGCCTGCGTGACCTATTTCCGCCGCGTGGCGGGGTTCGACCCGGTGACGGCCTATTTCGCCGGCATGCCGGGCGGCCTCGTGGAAATGGTGACGGTGGGCGAGGAGCGGGGCGGGGACGCCCGCACCATCGCGCTCATCCACTCCGCCCGCATCCTGCTCATCGTCATGACGCTGCCGTTCCTGGTGCAGGCCCTGAGCGGCGTGCCGATCGGCGAGCGCCCGCGCGCCGGGGTTTCGGTCCTCGACACGCCGCTGGCGGCGGAGCTGTGGCTGATCGGCACCGCGCTCCTTGGCGCCGTCGTGGGCCATGCCCTGCGAATGCCCGCCAAGTACCTGCTCGGCCCCATGCTGGTCAGCGCCGCGGTCCATGCCGCGGGGCTCACCGACTTCAAGCCGCCGGTCGAGGTCGTGAACGTGGCCCAGCTCGTGCTCGGCACCACGATCGGGTGCCGCTTCCTCGGCACGCCGCCGCGCGAGATCCTGCGCATCCTCGCGCTCTCCCTCGGCTCCACCGTGATCCTGCTCGCCATCACGCTCGTCTTCGCGCTCGGCGTCAGCCGCGTCTCGGACTACGGCGTGGTGCCGCTCATGCTGGCCTATTCGCCGGGAGGGCTCGCGGAGATGAGCCTTGTGGCCCTGGCGCTCCAGATCGAGGTCGCCTTCGTGGCGGCCCATCACGTGATCCGCGTCTTCCTCGTCATGGTGGGAGCGGGACCGATCTTCGCCTGGACGGACCGGAGACCCCGATGAGCGAGCGCATCGACATCCCGCCGCCTGTCGCGCGCCGCGAGCCGACGCGGCGCGTCGTGCACGGCGTCCCGATCGAGGACGATTACGCCTGGCTGCGGGCCGGCAACTGGCGCGAGGTCCTGCGCGACCCCGCAGCCCTGCCGGCCGACATCCGCGGCCACCTCGAAGTTGAGAACGCCTATGTGGACGCTGTGCTGGC
>DASPJU010000045.1:0-2294 GCA_035628475.1 Salinarimonas sp.
TCGGCATGAGGGGGGTGGAGAGGCGACACCGTTCAGCGACCCTCCCGGCGTGATCCCACACCCCCAACCCCTCTCCCGTCCGGGAGAGGGGAGCCCCCGTCCCTCACAGCACCCGCACCCGCGGCCCCTCCCCCCTCAGCATCAGATGCGTCAGCGCCCAGACCAGCGCGTCGAGGCGGTCCGGGGACGGGCCCTTCGCGCCGGGCGCGAAGGCGCACATCTCGTCCTCGAGGTCGGGGAGCGCGCCGACATGGCGCACCCGGCCTCCGTCATAGAGCACCGCCACGGGCTCGGCCCGCAGATACTTGCCCCGCGTCGCCCGCACCGCCACCACGGGCACGGACGGGTCGACCTGGCGCAGCACGGCGGTCACCATCTCCCCGCCCTGGTTGACCTCCGCGACGATGGCGTCGGCCGACAGGGTGCGATAGAGCCCCACCGCCCGCTCGGCCCAGCCGGCGGGGCCGAGGCCCTGGACGGTGGCGTCCGCCACCACGAAGGCCGTGCCGTCCTCGTCGACCCCCGCGGCCACGATGCCGCAGGCGTCGGCCCGGGCGGACGAGGAGGCCGGCGGGTCCAGCGCCACCACGAGGCGGGCGAGCGGGGGCGCCTCGCGCACCCGCAGGCCGTCGATGCGGTCGCGCCGCCAGAGCGCGTCGGGCCGGTCCTCGATCAGCTCGCCGTCGAGCTCCTGGCGCCCGAGGCGCGAGCCCGCATAGGAGTCCACGATCCCCGCCATGAAGCTCCCGGCGAGATGGGCCGCGTTGTCGGCGGTGCGCATCCGGCTCACCGCCACCCGGGGATCGGCGAGGAGCCGCTTCACCAGGGGGATGGGCCGGGGCGTGGTGGTGAGGATCTGGCGCGGGCGCTCGCCCAGGCGAAGCCCGAACTGGAGCATGTCGAAGGCGGCGTCGGCCTGGCGCCATTTCGCGACCTCGTCGCCCCAGGCGGCCTCGAACTGGCCGCCGCGCAGGGAATCCGGGTCCTCCGCCGAATAGGCGAAGGCCACCGCTCCGTTGGGCCATTCCAGCCGCCGGCGCGCCGCCACGAAGACGGGGCGCTCCTCGTCCTCGGCGACCGCCCGCAGGCCCGACGGGCCCTCGATCATCACGTCGCGCACGTCCGCGAAGGTCTCGCCGATCAGCGCGAAGCGGCCCAGCGGCGCGCCCGTCACCCAGGGCTTGCCCAGGGCGAGGGCGTGGATCCATTCGGCGCCCGTGCGGGTCTTGCCGGCGCCGCGCCCGCCCAGCATCAGCCAGGTGGTCCAGCCCTCCGGGGCGTGGGTGGGCGCGGCCTGGGGGTCGCGGGCGCCCACCAGCGCCCATTCACGCACGAGGCGGCGCAGGAGCGGCGCTGGCAGGGCCTGCAGCCAGTCCGGCATCGTGCGCGGCGCGATGGGCCGCGGCCACGCGGCGAGCAAGCTCCGCGCGCAGGTCAGCAAGGCTTCCGGCGTCGGGGTCATGGGCGGCGTCTCCCTCGGCCTCGCGGCGCAGGAGGGCGGCGCGCGCCTGCGCGACGGACGCCTCCAGCGTGATGGCGGCCCGCACCAGCCGGCGCAGCTCGCCCGGCGCGAGGTCGGGCGCGCGCTCGTCCGGATCGCGTCCCGTCTGCTCGCGCGCCGCCCGCGAGGCCAGCGCCCACAGGCAGGCGGCCAGCGCCTCGGCCCGCTCCTCCGGGCCCGCCGGATGGTCGCGCACCGCCTCGACGAGCTCCGCCAGCGCCGGCACCCGCCGCACGAGCCCGTCGGCCGCCACGACGGCCTCCACGGTCTCGCGCTTGAGCCCCAGCACGAAGGCGATCCGGTCATGGTCGAGGCGGGTCGCGCTCACCAGCTCGGCGACCCGCCAGCGGGTCTGATCGGCGAAGGCCCTGCCGCCCATCCCACCCTCCCCGGCATCCCGGAGCGATCCGGGCGCATTTCTCGAGCATGTCCGGACCATACCGGACCAGCGTCACCCTGTCAAGTCATTATTCCTGTTTTGAGGAATATTTGTCGGAGCGCCAGCCTCGGCCCAGAGCCGGATCCCGCGCGAGCGCGCCGGACCTTCGGCCTCGCGGGCCAAGCCGTAATGGTCGGCCAGCCGGGCGAGCGCCAGGCGGACCACGACCTTGGCGGATCTCGGCGGCCAGCGGCGTTCGCGCTCGATCAGCTCGAGCCCTTTCAGGAACCCGCACAGATCGATCAGCAGGTCGCTGAGGTCCGCACCGACCGCGTCGAAGGCGTGCCGCAGGCGCTGGCGGGCGGCGATCATGCGGTCGGTGGCCTCGGCGGGCGACGACGGGCCGCCGCGCGG
>DASPJU010000046.1:0-3428 GCA_035628475.1 Salinarimonas sp.
GTCGAGGTTGCGGACCTCTTGCAACATGATCTGGAGCCACTCGCTCCAGCTCACCGCGCGGCCGCTGGCCGAGTAGCTCGGCTTCGGGCCGTTCGCGGCCTGGTACGCGGTCTCCGTCTTGATGACCGAGACCAGGTTGTCGCGGATGTCCTCGAGATCGTCGATGTAGGCCACGGGCCTAACCTCCCGCCGCCGGCATGGCGTTCATCGGGACCAGGATCGGCGACTGTTCGCCCTGCTGCTGCGGGTTGAGGGCCAGCGCCTTCGCCAGCTCCAGCATCCCGAGCAGCGTTACCTTGCTGTCCACGTTGGCCTTGAGCACGACTTTTCCGTCGGGCAGCAGGGCAATCCGAATCTCTTGCATCAGGGATCAAACCTCCGTGATGATCGGCTCGCCCTTGCGCGGCCGGTCGTAACCGTAGGTCTGGCAGTAGGCTTGCCAGGCTGCCTCGGTTGTTTCCGCCTCGACCTCGCGCGGCTGGCCGAACGGGACGCAGACCGTGAACCTCTTGGGCTTCGCCGGTTCCGGGGGCGGTGTCGATTCCGTCGCGGTCGCGGCCGCAACGAAGGGCGCGACCTCGGGCACGACGGTGGGCTCGGGCTGCGGTTCCGGCTCCACCGCCGGGGCCGGCGGAACGTCGGGCTTCTCGGGCTTGTGCTTCGCCATTGAACGTCTCCGAAAAAACCGGAAGCCGGCCGGTGTCATGCGGCCGGCTTCCGCTCATACCGGGGCGGGGCTTGACTACGCGACCTTGTTGCGGACGGCCTTGCGCGGCTCCGTGACCCACGGAATCCCGCGCTCGGAGGCCTTGTAGAAGGCCATCACGCCGCGGTCCATCATGTCCATCGTGCTCGGGTTCGCGGCATCCACCCGCAAAGGCCAGTTTTCGTCATAGGCTCCAAAACCGGGCGCTAATAGCCACCATCGCTTTGAATTGGCTTCGGAGAGGTTGCTGCCGTCCGAGTCGGTCAGCCGCATGTGGAGCAGCGGCGAGGTGATGACCGCGAACGTCTGATCCAGCGGCGTCGGGCCGCGGCGGACCTCGGTCGAGTTCGTCGTCGTCTCGACGTGGGTAGCGTTCTGGATGTAGTTCGCCGTGGCCCGCAGCGAGGGGACGGTGACGAGCGTGTTGGGCATAATGACCACGCGCTTGCCGCTGGCCGGGTCAGTCATGCGGGCGAAGAGCTGGAGCGCGTCGTTGATCGAGGTCCAGTCTGTCAGGGTCTTGACCTGATCGTTGTACCACTCGCCGGCCGCGGGCGGGTCGGTGTTCAGGAAGGTGTTGTAGGCCGTATCCTTGTACTCATACGGGTTCGTGATGCCGGCCAAAACGTCGATGCAGCGAAGCTCCTTGCGGTACTTCACCGCCTCGCCGATGGTCTGCGCCTTGGCGAGAATGTCATTCGTGATGTCGAAGAACACGGCCTCCTGATTGACCTCGATGCTGAGGGCGTACTCCTCAGTTTCCGGAACATCAACCCATTCCTCTTGCAGGCCGACGCGCTGGGTGGGCATTCCCGGCAGGCGCCGCGCGGCCTTGTCGCCGATGCTGCCGATCCGCCCCGTCCGGCGGCCGTTGAGCTTGGTCGGGATCGACGGGAACAGCTTTTCGCTGATCTCGTAGCCCGGCATCTCGAAGCCTTCGAGAACCTTAAACTCGATGAGGCCGCCGACCACGGCGTTGTAGGCGTTGATGTTGAGGAACTGTGTCACGTCCACGCCGCCGGCTTCGAGCAGGGGCGTCCCCTGGCTCTCGGCCAGGGCGCTGAAGCGGCTGAACCGGCTCAGCGCGTCGCCGCTGAAGGCGTGCTCCAATTCCTCCCCGAAGATGGCCTCGGCCAGGGCGGTCGTGCGGACCTCCTCGGGCCGAATCTGCGCGTCCTTGCGGACAGGCCGGCCGAACTGGTCGCGGTTCTTCCGGCCCTGGTCGTCCACGAGGCCCAAGAGCCGGTGGATCGACTGGACGAAGCCGCGGGGCTTGCGTTCCTCGAAGAGACGCCGCAGCGTGTACTTACTCAACATGGTTTGGCTTCCTTGCCTCTAAAGGGCCTCGAAGGTTCCTTGTGGTTGCCCGCCCCTCAGCCGGTTCGCGCGGCCGATGCGTCGCCTGGCGGCCGCCGAGTCAGGGACCGGCGTTTTCCCGGTTTCAACCGGGGTCCGCCTGCGGCCAGGCCGGGCCGCGCCCCATGGAACAGAAGGCGGCGCTTGGCCACGGACTTCAGTTCTGCTCGCCCGCCAAGGCTTCCGCCTCGGCGCGGTCCGCAGCGATTTGCTTGTCCAGTTCCTCGCCGCGGCGGTCGATCTTGCCCAGCAGGTGCCGCGCCATCCGCAGCGCCCCGCCGATTTGCTGGAGCGTCGCCTGCGCCTCCGCGATCCGCGCCCGGGCGGCCTGCTCCTGTTTCTCCAGAGCCAGACATTCCGCCTCCAGGTCGGCCCGGGTCACGAAGGGCAGGGCCGCTGCCTCTAGCTTCCTTGGCTCGCTCATGCGTTCCTTTCCGCGTTGCTTAGGTCAGGGCTGCTTACGTCAGGTCGATGATCAGGAACTTGAAGTTTTTGTTCGCCCCGGTCACGTTGCCGCCCTCGGAGCCGAAACAAATCTCAACGCCGTCCGTCTGGTAGACGAAGGCTCCTTGCAGCCGGGCGTTGGTCGGCAGCGCTTCTTGCGGGATCGCAATAACGGCATCGCCGACGGCGGGCTGGATGCTGAAGGCGCTGGACACGTCCACCTGCACACGGGCAATGTCGGGGTCCGTGATCGAGGGCACGGCAACCGCAACGTTCGCGGGCGTCATGTAGATGCCCTTGACCGTCACGCGGTCGGTGGCGTCGGCCCCCTGCGCGAACGAGCCGAACATCGTGACGAGCTTGGTGTTGGCGATCCGCATGGCCTCGCCGAGCGTCTCGCCGCCGTCCGCAGTGACACTGAACGAGAGGCGCCCCGGCATGTCGCCGGCACCGGGCGTCGTGTCCACAACGGCCTGGATGCGGGCGGCCGGGCTCTCGAAATCCGTCCCGTCCGCGCCGAAGAACGTGATCTCGCCGAGGATTTCCCCGGACGCGACGACGGTGTTGCTGCCGATGGTGCCGTGGCCCGACTTGAGGAAGTTCAGGGCCGGGGCTACCGTCGCGTCGTCGGTCGTGTTGAACCCGGCGATGAGCAGGGAGGCGTCGGCCTTGGTCGTGCCCAAGACCTGCACCTCGGGGATCAGGTTCGTGGTGCCGTCGCCGTCGCTGATGGTGAGCTGCGCGGACGTGGAACCGACGATGAGACCGCCGCCGTCGTTCACGCGCACGTCCTGCGTGCTCGTGATGCGGAGGGCCTCGGTCAGGGTCTCGCCCCCGTCGGCGGTCGTGAGGAACACGAGGCGACCGGGCATGTCCCCGGTGCCGGGGGTGTTATCGACCTCGCAGCGGAGGGCGCCGGCGG
>DASPJU010000047.1:0-2638 GCA_035628475.1 Salinarimonas sp.
CGTTGCCGGTGAGGATCCGCAGCTTCTCCGGGGCCACGCCCATCACCCGGCTGAGATTGGCGCGGTTGCCGAACACGCCCTGGCAGCCCAGGCGCAGGATGTAGCGCCCGTCCTCCCCGTCCCACTCCGCCAGCGCGGCCCGCGGCTCCATGGCAGAGACCACGATGCGGGAGTTCACGATCCGCATGCGCGTCACGTGCGCGGCCCGGGCAAACGCCGCCTCCACCGCTGCGTGGTCGCCGAACTTGAAGTCCAGGATCACGTTGCCCGGCGCCTCGTCGTACAGAAGCGGGGCACCGGGCTTCACCGCCTCCTCCGCCGTCAGCACCGCCGGCAGCGCCTCGATGTCCGGCATCACCGCCTCGGCGGCGTCCTTGGCCTGCTGCACCGTCTCGGCCACCACGAAGGCCACCGCGTCGCCCACGTGCCGCACGATGTCGCGGCAGAGCACGGGATAGGGCGGCATCGGCATGGCGGTGCCGTCGCGGTTCTTGATCGGCACGAGGCAGGGCAGCCCGCCGAGATCCGCGACCTCGGCGTGGGTCAGCACCAGGACCACGCCGGGCATCGCCCGCACGGCCTCGACGTCGCCGAGCCGGAAGCGCGCATGGGCGTGGGGGCTTCGCACCACGACCGCGTGCGCCATGCCGGCGGGCTGGTGGTCCCCGGTATAGGCTCCCGCTCCCGTCACGAAGCGCGCGTCCTCGACGCGCCGCACCGGCTGGCCCACACCGAACTTCATCGGACGCATCGGGATTCTCGCTTGCCTGTGTCGGGGGGACAGAGTTGGACCCCCGATGCCCCCGGGTCAACGGGGGCGGCGCCCCTCACTCCACCGGGAGCCCCAGGGCCGTCCATTCCTTGAAGCTGCCCCGGTAGTGCTCCCGCAGGTCAAGGCCCGCGGCCTGGGCGGCCTCGATCGCCTTGAGGGTCCGGGCGCCCGAGTTGCACGCGAAGACCACGCGCTTGCCCGTGTCGAGCGGCAGGGCGCGTGGGTCGAAGGTGGAGAGCGGGTGGTTGACGGCGGTCGGGATGTGGCCGGCGGCATATTCGTGCGGCTCGCGCACGTCGACGACGAGCATCGACCCGTCCGCCAGGCCCTGCTTCACCTCCTCGACCTCGACATCGACAACGTTCATGGGGATCTCCGTTGGGAAGGGCTCACGAGCCCTAGATAGGCGCCCGCGCGCCACGCCCAAGCCTGGATGCTGCGCAAGATCAAGGACGGCCCCCGCGCTCGAGACCGTCCCCCGCCACACCTCCGACCCGAAAGCCGCGGCGGCCGAGGCCTTCCGGGCCGTGGGTTTCGATCATCGTGCCCGCCCCGGCGACCCGATGGCGCAGGCCGGGCGGGCCGGCACGCTCAGGCGCGATGTCCAGGGCGACACCACCGTCGCGGCCGCGACGCTCCCGGGCCTGGGCCCGCTCCGGGCGCCACGGCCAGGCTGCCTGATCAGCGCGCCTCCAGCGGCCGCACCACGCGCAGGAGCGCGCCGTAGGGCGCGATGGCGAGGGCCGCGAGCGCGAGCTTCACGCCGTAATCCGCGAGGGCCAGGGTCGTCCAGGGCAGGGGCTGGCAGGCATCCGCGATGCCCGCGGCCCCGAGCAAGCCGGAGATCGTGGTGCCGCCGACCGGGCCGCAATAGAAGGCGAGCGCGAAGAACACGGCCGTGTCGAGGGCCGACGAGACCACCGAGGAGGCAAAGGGCGCCATCCACCAGACGCGCTCGCGCAGGCGCTGGAAGATCGCGATGTCGAGAAGCTGCGCCGACAGGAAGGCCGCCCCCGAGGCGAGCGCGATGCGCGGCGTCGCCAGCGCCGCCGACAGCGCCACCGCCGCCACGAAGCCCGCATAGACGACGCGGCGCGCGCCAGCGGGCCCGAAATGCCGGTTCGACAGGTCGGTGACCAGGAAGGCGAAGGGGTAGGTCAGCGCGCCCCAGGTGAGGTAGTCGCCCAGGCCCGCGACGGGGTGCTGCACGCCGATATTGGAGGCCAGCACCACC
Source organism: Salinarimonas sp. (assembly GCA_035628475.1). Lineage (GTDB taxonomy): Bacteria > Pseudomonadota > Alphaproteobacteria > Rhizobiales > Beijerinckiaceae > Salinarimonas_A. Next base: position 2,007 of record DASPJU010000047.1, read on the forward strand.
AGGGTCATGGCGGCGACGGCGAGGGCCGTGTCGCGGTTCATGTCGAGCTTCATCCCGAAAACGAAAGGGGCGGCCGAAGCCGCCCCGCGACGTCCGTCAGGGCCGGGCGCTCTCAGGCCTCGGCGGCGATCTTCTTCTCGAGCTCGCGCTTGATGGCGAGGGCGTTGGTCGACAGGTCGTCGGCCTTGGCCTTGAGGAGGAAGGCGTCGAGGCCGCCGCGGTGCTCGACCGAGCGCAGCGAGGCGGCGGCGATGCGAAGCCGCACCCGGCGGCCCAGCGCGTCCGACAACAGCGTCACGTTGACGAGGTTGGGCAGGAAGCGGCGCTTCGTCTTGCGGTTCGAGTGGCTCACGAGATGGCCGACCTGCACGGCCTTGCCCGTCAGCTCGCAGCGGCGCGACATGGTCTTGGTCCTATTGCTCGACGGTGCGGCCGATGATGCGGAACCCGCGCGCACGCGGGCCCGGCCAGCCGGACACCGAAAGTCCCTGGAAGGCGGTCGCTATAGTGCGGGAGGGGGGTGCGCGTCAAGGCGTCTGGTCGGCCCGGCGTTCGCCCCGGTCGGATCGCCGCACCCGCTCGCGAGGGATCGGGGTTAGCCTTCCGTAAACCATCCGTGTCACGATTTGACC
>DASPJU010000048.1:0-4803 GCA_035628475.1 Salinarimonas sp.
CGGCTTGGCCGAGTTCGGCCGCAAGGAGATCGAGCTCGCCGAGTTCGAAATGCCGGGCCTCATGGCGACCCGCAAGGAATACGGTCCCAAGCAGCCGCTGAAGGGCGCCCGCATCACGGGTTCCCTGCACATGACGATCCAGACTGCGGTGCTCATCGAGACGCTGGCGGCGCTGGGCGCCGACATCCGCTGGGTGTCGTGCAACATCTACTCGACCCAGGACCACGCCGCCGCCGCCATCGCGGCCGCCGGCATCCCGGTCTACGCCTACAAGGGCGAGAGCCTCGAGGAGTACTGGGAGTTCACCGCCAAGCTGTTCGACTGGCACGGCGGCGGCATGCCCAACATGATCCTCGACGACGGCGGCGACGCCACGATGCTGGTGCATCTGGGCCTGCGCGCCGAGCGCGGCGACACCGCCTTCCTCGACAAGCCCTCGGCCGAGGAGGAGGAGATCCTCTTCGCGCTCATCCGCCGCCTGCTCGCCGAGAAGCCCAAGGGCTGGTTCGCCGAGCTCGCCGCCTCGATCAAGGGCGTGTCGGAGGAGACCACCACGGGCGTGCACCGCCTCTACATCATGGAGAAGGAGGGCAAGCTCCTCTTCCCCGCGATCAACGTCAACGACGCGGTCACCAAGTCGAAGTTCGACAACCTCTACGGCTGCCGCGAGTCGCTCGTCGACGGCATCCGCCGCGGCACCGACGTCATGATGGCCGGCAAGGTCGCCATGGTCGCGGGCTTCGGCGACGTCGGCAAGGGCTCGGCCGCGAGCTTGCGCCAGGCCGGCTGCCGCGTGCTCGTGTCCGAGATCGACCCGATCTGCGCGCTCCAGGCCGCCATGGAGGGCTACGAGGTCACCACCATGGAGGACGCGGCGCCCCGCGCCGACATCTTCGTGACCGCCACGGGCAACAAGGACGTGATCACGATCGACCACATGCGCGCCATGAAGGACCGGGCGATCGTGTGCAACATCGGCCACTTCGACAACGAGATCCAGGTCGCGGGCCTCAAGAACCTGAAGTGGGACAACGTCAAGCCGCAGGTGGACGAGATCACCTTCCCCGACGGCCACCGCATCATCCTCCTCTCGGAGGGGCGGCTCGTGAACCTCGGCAACGCCATGGGCCATCCGAGCTTCGTGATGTCGGCGTCCTTCACGAACCAGACGCTCGCCCAGATCGAGCTCTTCACGAACCCGGGCAAGTACGAGAAGCGGGTCTACACGCTGCCCAAGCACCTCGACGAGAAGGTCGCGATGCTCCATCTCGAGAAGATCGGCGCCAAGCTCTCGAAGCTGCGCCCCGACCAGGCCTCCTATATCGGCGTGCCGGAGCAGGGGCCCTACAAGCCCGACCATTACCGCTACTGATCGCGGCGCGGCCCCGGGCCGCGACCCCGGCATCGAGGCCCGGCCGCGCGAGCGGCCGGGCCTTTCGCGTCTTGAGGGCACCGCGGCGCGATCGCCCTGACCCAACGGGACTTGTGTCGCCTCGGCCACAGGTTCTCCACAGCCGTCCCCAGGCCGGCCCGGCGGGGGCTCAACCGGCCGTTAACCCTCTTCCGGCTCAACTCGGGCGCGGTCTACAGTGAAGCCGATTCGACCGCGCGGCCGCTGGCTGGTCCGCCGGGGGATCGCGTCAGTGTAGATCACCGTCAACGACGTGCCCCGGCAGCGGGGCGCGCGAGGGGCTTTGCGACCTTGGGGGCAGGGTCGACTGCGACTCGTGAAGGGGCGACGAGTCATGGATGTGGACGACGGGCGGCTCCCGCGGCGTGACGGCCGCAGGCTGAGCGCCCCGACGGCGAGCGGCCGCCTGCGGGCGGCCTGGCTGGCGGGCACGACGGCCCTCGCGGCCCCGGAGATCGCCCTGGCGCAGGCCGGCGCGCTCGAGGCCATCGGCCATCTGCGCTTCGATCCCCAGAACGCCGTCGGCATGGCCTTCGCGGCGGGCCTCGTCGTGTTCTCGACCACCCTGGCGCTGATCCACATGCGCGAGCGGCGCCGCTCGGCCGAGCGCGAGGGCGCGCTGCGGCGCGAGCTCGACACGTTGCGCGGAGCGCAGGAGCGCGCCGACATGCTGGTGGGCGCCGAGCGTCAGCTCGTCATCGCCTGGGACGCCCGCGACGGCGAGCCGCTCATCGAGGGCGATCCCTCCGTGCTGGGCGAGGGCGCCGCCGCGGGCCGCCCACTCGCCTTCGGCGCCTGGCTGTCGCCCATCGACGCCGCCTCCATCGAGACGGCGCTCGACCGGCTCAAGGAGCGCGGCGAGGGGTTTCGGCTGACGCTTCGCACGGCCCGGGACCGCTTCGTCGAGGCGGAGGGGCGAGCGGTGGGCGGGCGCGCCATCCTGCGCCTGCGCGAGGTCACGGGCGACCGCCTCGACGGCCTGCGCGCCCGGGGGCTCCTGGCGGGGGCCGAGGAATCGCTGCGGCAGATGCGGGCGCTCCTCGACGCCGTGGCCTATCCCGTCTGGCTGCGCGACGGGGAGGGCCGCCTGTCCTGGGCCAACCGCGCCTACTTGCGCGCCGTGGAGGCCGGCGACGTCGCCGAGGCGCGCACCCGCGGCCTCGAGCTCCTGGAGCGCTCGGCCCGCGACGACGCGGACGGGCGGCGCCGGACCGGCGAGCGCTACGAGGCCCGCGTGCCCGCCGTGGTGGCCGGCACGCGCCGCGTTCTCGACGTCGCCGAGGGGCCCGCCGGTTCCGGCAGCGCCGGCATCGCCGTGGACGTGTCCGAGCTCGACCAGGTACGCGCCGACCTCCAGCGGCAGATGGCGGCGCATGTGCGGACCCTCGACCAGGTGCCCACGGCGGTGGCGATCTTCGACGCGAGCCAGCGTCTCGTCTTCCACAACGCGGGCTATCGCCTGCTGTGGGGCCTCGACCAGGCCTTCCTCGACTCGCGCCCGACCGACGGCGAGGTCCTCGATCGCCTGCGCGCCGGCCGCAAGCTGCCCGAGCAGGCCGATTTCCGCGCCTGGAAGGCGGCCGTGCTCGCGGCCTACCGCACCGCCGAGCCCCAGGAGACCTGGTGGCACCTGCCCGACCGGCGCACCCTGCGGGTCGTCGCGACCCCGGGCCCCCAGGGCGGGCTCACCTATCTCTACGACGACGTCAGCGACCGCATCCTGCTGGAATCGCAGGTCAACGCGCTGAGCCGCGTCCAGCGCGAGACCCTCGACACCCTGCGCGAGGGCGTGGCGGTGTTCGGCTCCGACGGGCGCCTGAAGCTCTCGAACCGCGCCTTCGCGGAGATGTGGAAGCTCCCCCCCGAGATCGTGGCCGAGGGACCGCATATCGACGCCGTGGTGCGGGCCTGCCGGCCCCTCGCGCCGGGCGAGGAGCCCTGGGGGTCGCTGCGCGCGGCGGTCGCGGGCCTGAGCGACACGCGCACCTCCCTGTCCTGCCGCATGGAGCGGCGCGACGGCAGCGTGCTCGACTGCACGGCCCAGCCCCTGCCCGATGGGGCGACGCTCATCACCCTCATCGACATGACGGCGAGCGTGAACGTGGAGCGGGCGCTCACCGACCGCAACGACGCCCTGGAGCGGGCGAGCCGGCTGCGCGACGAGTTCGTCCATCACGTCTCCTACGAGCTGCGCTCGCCCCTCACCACCATCATCGGCTTCGCGCAGCTCCTCGGCGACGAGGCGGTGGGCACCCTCAACGCCCGCCAGCGCGAATATTCCGACCACATCAAGCGCTCGTCGGGGGCGCTGCTCGCCATCATCAACGACATCCTCGACCTCGCCTCCATCGACACCGGGTCGCTCGAGCTCGAGCTCACCCCCGTCGACATCCGCGAGACCATCGACGCGGCCGTGCGCGGCCTCGACGACCGCATCGCCGACGCCCGCATCAATCTCGACATCCAGGTGCCCGCGGGGATCGGCACCTTCACGGCGGACGGCAAGCGCATCCGGCAGGTGCTCTACAACCTGCTTTCCAACGCCATCGGCTTCTCGTCCCAGGGCCAGTCCGTGACGATCCGGGCCCGCAAGTCGGACGGCGAGGTGACCTTCGAGGTCTCCGACCAGGGCCGGGGCATGCCCCCGGACGTGCGCGACAAGGTGTTCGACCGCTTCGAGAGCCACACCCTAGGCACCCGCCACCGCGGGGTGGGGCTCGGCCTCTCCATCGTGCGCTCCTTCGTGGAGCTGCACGGGGGGCGCATCGAGCTCGACTCCGCGCCGGGCCGGGGCACCACGGTGACCTGCGTCTTCCCCGCCGACGGCGCGCCCCAGCGCCTGGCCGCGGAATAGGCCCCGCCATGCCCTCCGCCCTCTGGAGCGCGACGCCGCAGGGACCCGATCCCGCGTCCGTCTGGCAGGTGCGCCTGCCGGACGAGGCCGCCACGATCGATTTCGGCCGCTTCCTCGCCGACGAGCTGAAGGTCGGCGACCTCGTGACGCTCTCGGGGGGGCTCGGGGCCGGCAAGACCACCCTCGCCCGCGTGATCCTGCGGGCGCTGGCCGGCGATCCCGACCTGGAGGTTCCCAGCCCCACCTTCACCCTGCTCCAGACCTACGACACGCCGCGTGGGGCCGTGGCCCACGCGGACTTCTACCGGATCGGATCGGCCGCCGAGGTGGCGGAGCTGGGCTTCGACGAGATCGCGGATCGCTCGGTCACCCTCGTGGAATGGCCCGAGCGGGCCCCCGAGGCCCTGAGCCCGATCCGCCTCGACGTCGCCCTGGAGCTCGACCCCCGGGCGGGGCCCGAGGCGCGGGTCGCGATCCTCTCGGCCACGGGAGGCTTCGCCTCCCGCGTGGCGCGCGCCATGGCCCTGCGCCGGCTCCT
>DASPJU010000049.1:0-2883 GCA_035628475.1 Salinarimonas sp.
CGGTTGTTGGGACCGATCAGCGCGTTGATGCCGGGCCCGAGCGGCATGGTCGCGTCCGCGAAGGCCTGGACGTCGATCAGGCGGATGTGGCGCAGGCCGGGCATCGCGTCGTCCCAGGCGGGATCGGGCGCGGCGCCCGCGATCGCGACGCCCGTGCCGGGATCGCCCGCAACCCGGGCGACGCGCAGGCGCCCCTCGAAGGCGGAGAGGTCGTGATGCGAGATCGCGAGGCACTGGACGCCCAGACGCGCCGCCCCGTCCTCCAGCACGCGGTAGAAGGCGGGGACGCGGTCGGGCGCGATCCAGCAATCGGCCTCGTCGAGCGCCAGGAAGCGGCCGACCCCGGCCTTGACCACCGCGATGAGGCGCAGCGCCATGCCGACCACGTTGGTGAGCGCGCCGCCATTGTCCTCCAGCACGTCCTCGCGGGTCCCGTCGGCGCGCGCGGCCGCGATGTCGAGGGCGGCGAGCCCCCGCTCGGTGGACAGCTCCAGGACGATCGGCTTCTCGCCCGGCAGCACCTCCTGGACCAGCGCCGTGAGCAGGGTCTCGAAGGCCGCGACGTTGCGCCGGCTCGCCTCGGCCCTCACCTCTTCGAGAAAGGTCTCCACCTCTCCCTTGACGGCCAGCCGCGCCTTGGCGAGCGCGACGTCGCGCTCCAGGATCGCGACGCGGGACTTGAGCGCGTCCGCCCGGCCGGCCGCGCGCGCGGCCCCGGCGGCGAGCCGGTCGAGCCCGCGGGCGATCGCCTCCGGCCCTTGCGTCACGCGCCGCCTCCCGAGCGGGCGAGCCGCTCCTCGATCGCGCGCAGCCGCGCCGCGAAGGCCTCGATCGCGGCCTCGTTCTCGGTGCGCGCCGCCTCGACCAGCGCCGCGAGCGCCGCCTCGTCGTCGGTGCCGAACGCCTCGCGGGCCGCGCGCCGCGCCTCCTCGAGCTCGGCGGTCAGCCGCTCGATGTCGCCCTCCGCGCGGATGCGCTCGGCGCGCAGGCGGTCATAGGCGGGGCGCAGCTCGTCGAGGCGCTTGAGGGCTTTCGGGTCCATCGTCGGGCTCGCCTTGACGTGCGCAGGGGAGGAGCCGTTCATCTAGAACGAAGGGCGAACCGGTTCAACCTAGGGCCCGTGCGGACATCGTGGCGCGCCGGCCCCAACCCTGTGCAGGACCTGTGGGAATCCCGTGGAGGATCCGTGGACGGCACGGGTTGACGCACGGCAACGAATGATTAACTTGTTCGCACTTCGTTCACGCTCCTCCCGGACCGGATCGCCCCATGACCTCCACCGCCGCCCTCTACGAGAACGACGCCTGGCTCGTCACGCCGGAGGGCCTTGAGCACAAGGGCACCCTCTATTTCGTGGAACGCGAGGCCCTGGCGCAGCGCCGGTCCGACGGGCTGTGGACCTGGCCGCTCCAGCTCGCCGAGAAGAGCTGGTTCGAGGCCAGGAGCTTCACCCGCGCCTTCCTGCAAGCCCTGCTCGCCTACGACCTTCGCCCCGATGCGGGGCTCGCGGCGTCGCTTGCGGCCTTGGGCCCTGCAGCCCGCAGCGCCTGCGGCGAGATCGCGACCCTCGGCGAGGCGGCGGCCCTCGTCGCGGCGCTCGCCGAACCCGTTCGCGAGTCCGCGCCCCGCAAGGCGCACGCCCGCCGCCCGGCCGTCGCGGCCCCGGCCCGGCTCGCCCCCCGCGCCGCCCAGGCGAAACGGGCGCTGGCGCTGTAAAGCGCTGCCTTCGAGAGAACAAAAAGTGAACTTAAGACGTTGAACCAGGCGAGCCGCTCTCGGGCGGCTCCGGCCCGATTCCGCATCAGGACCCTGCCATGACCACCGCCTCCCCCTCCCTCGTCGACTGGCGCCGCCGCCTCGATGCCGCGACCCGTGGCCTCGCGCGCGCTGGTGGCCGCGTCGTCCCGGAGCGCCGCGACCTCGTGATCCGCGCCGCCGACCGGCTCGCCGCGCTTGCGCCGGCCGACGCTCCCGAGGCGCCGGAAACGGCCGACGACTTCGCGGGCTGCGCCATCTACGCGATCTGCGAGACGAGCGTGACGGACGCGGTGGCGAGCCGCACCTTCGAGCGCTGCCGGCGCTCGCTGGAGCTCGGGGGCACCGCGCGGGCGGGCTTTCGCCACCCCGGCAAGGCCGATGCCATCGACCGGATCTGGCGGGAGCGCGAGCGCCTGTTCCGCGACTACGCGCAGGCTGCCGACAAGCTCGCCTTCATCGGCGCGCTGCCCTGGATGGGCCCGGTCACGAAGCGCCGCCTCGCGCGCCGCTTGGGGCTGGAGGGGGCCGACGAGGCGCCCGCGCGCCTGGAGCTGGCGCGGGCCTGAGGCTCGCTCATCCGGCTCGCGCCTATGCCGTGTCCTCGTTCACCAGCTCGTTGTTGATCGCGAAGGCCGCCATGGCGCCTTCGGCGGCGGCCACGATCGCGAACTGGACGCGGCGCGAGGAGTCGCCCGCGACATAGAGGCCCGGCACGTTCGTCTTCTCGTAGTCGCGAGTGCGCACCCGGCCCTTTCCCGTGATCTCGCACGACAGGCGCATGGCGAGATCGGAGGCCTGGCGCTCGCCCGGGATCAGGAAGAGCGCGTCCCGCGCGAGCGGCTCCCCGGTGCGGAACACCACCTGACGCAGGCCCTCCTCGTCGCCGTCCAGGCGCAGGATGCGCCGCTCGTCGATCCGCACCCCCTGGCGGGCGAGCGCCTCGCGCTCGGCGGGCTCGAGCCGCGCCGCTCCGTCCGTGCACAGCACCACGTCCCGGCTCCAGATCGTCAGCTCGAGGGCGAAGGCCTTGCCCTTGCGGCCGCGGCCATAGACCGCGATGGCCTGGTCGCGGTGCTCCCAGGCGTCGCAATAGGGGCAATGATGGACGCCGTGCCCCCACAGCTC
>DASPJU010000050.1:0-2710 GCA_035628475.1 Salinarimonas sp.
GCGCCGGCGCCACGACGGCGCGCAAGCCCGCGGCGAGCGCGAGCGGGTCGGCCGCATCGGCGTGGATCTCGGCCGCGACGCCGGGGCTCAACCATCGCGGCTCGCCCGCGCCCGGAATCCGCTCCGCGACGGCGGCGAGGATCGCGGCGTCCAGCGCGGGACGGGTCGGAGCGCAGGTCAGGCAGACGACATGGGACATGGAAAGGACCTTCGCGGCAAGGCGCAGGTGGTGCTCATCGCAGGGCCGACCGCGTCCGGCAAGTCGGCTCTCGCCCTGCGCCTCGCCGAGGCCCATGGCGGCCTCGTGGTCAATGCCGATTCCATGCAGGTCTATCGCGACCTGCGGGTCCTGACGGCCCGCCCGACGGCCGAGGAGGAGGCGCGCGCGCCGCACCGGCTCTATGGGCACGTGGACGGGGCCGTGAACTACTCGGTCGCGCGCTACGTCGCGGACGCCGCAGCCCTGGTCGCGCCGGCCGTCGGCGAGGGCCGACAGGTCGTCCTCGCCGGTGGGACAGGCCTCTACTTCAAGGCCCTGCTGGAGGGGCTCTCCGACATCCCGCCGGTCCCCGACGTGGTGCGCGAGACGGTCCGCGCCGAGGCGGAGGGCCTTCCGACGCCGGAGCTCCACGCGCGGCTCGCGCGCGTCGATCCCCAGACCGCCGCCGCGCTTCGCCCCAGCGACCGGTTGCGCATCCTGCGCGCGCTGGAGGTCCAGGCCGCGACCGGCGAATCGCTCGCCGCGTTCCGGGGCAGGCGCAGCCCCGGCCCGCTCGCGGATACGCCTACGACGCGGATCTTCCTGAGCCCCGACCGCGACACCCTGCGCCGGCGCATCGACGAGCGTTTCGTCGCCATGGTGGAGGGCGGCGCCCTTGACGAGGCGGCGGCTCTGGCCGAGCGACGCCTCGACCCGATGCTGCCGGTCATGCGTGCCCACGGGGTGCCGGGGCTGATCGCCCATCTGCGCGGCGAGATCGCTCTGGAGGAGGCGATCCGCCGCGGCCAGGGCGACACGCGGCGCTACGCCAAGCGCCAGTTCACCTGGTTCCGCCACCAGATGCCGGGCTGGCGCTGGATGACGCCTGAGGAGGCGGCCGGCGTCGCCGTGACGGACCTCGGCTGATCTGACCCGCGCCGGCAACGTCGTGGCGGACATTGGCGGCGCGCCGCCGACGCGTTAAGGAACGGCGAATTCGGATCGTCGCGTCACCGGCGTCGGGGCGCCGCGCCGCACGGGCGGCGGAAACCGACGCTTAATAACTGGCGATCCATCTTGGCGTCGCGACCTGGGGAGGCGGGTATGACGGTTGTGGAGCTCCTCAAGCGCCTCGCCGAGACGAGCGAGACGGCCGTGGTGGTGACCGATGCGGGCATCGTCGCTCCCGGCCCGACGATCCTCTACGTGAACCCCGCCTTCACGCGCATGACGGGCTATTCCGCCGAGGAGGTGGTGGGCCGCAGCCCCCGCATGCTCCAGGGCGAGCGCACGAGCCGCCTCGTCCTGCGCCAGCTCTCGCGGGCGCTGCGCGCGGGAAAGCCCTTCGAGGGCTGCGTCACGAACTACCGCAAGTCCGGCGAGGACTACCTCTGCCAGGTCGAGATCGAGCCCCTCGTCAACGCCTCGGGCGAGATCGAGCATTTCGTGGCCTTCGAGCGCGAGGTGAAGCGCCGCCGCGGGCGCCCAGCCAAGCGCGCCCTGAGCCGGTTCGTCGCGGTCTGAGGCGACCCGGCAGCTTCCGCTTGACCCCACGGAGGCGAGCGGCTAGCACTTTTGGACACTTTCTTCGGGCCGGAGGCACGAATGCGCACGCTTATTACCGTATCGGAGGCGCCGTCGACGGGCCGGGGTTAGCCCCCGAGCGATCCGGAGATGGCGCATGGGCCCCTTGGGGGCCTTTTTTATTGCCCGCGCGCACCTCACCTCACCCGACCGGCAGACCCACGGAGCGACAGAGAGCCATGAGCGAGACGATGACCGGCGCCGAGATGGTCGTCCGTGCCCTCCAGGACCAGGGCGTCGAATACATCTTCGGCTATCCGGGCGGGGCGGTGCTGCCCATCTACGACGCGCTCTTCCATCAGGAGCGGGTGCGCCACGTGCTCGTGCGCCATGAGCAGGGAGCGGTCCACGCGGCGGAGGGCTATGCCCGCTCGTCCGGCAAGGTGGGCTGCGTGCTCGTCACTTCGGGGCCGGGCGCCACCAACGCCGTGACGGGGCTCACGGACGCCCTGCTGGACTCGGTCCCGCTCGTCTGCATCACGGGCCAGGTGCCGACCCATCTCATCGGCACCGACGCCTTCCAGGAATGCGACACGGTGGGCATCACCCGGCACTGCACGAAGCACAACTACCTCGTGAAGAGCATCGAGGACCTGCCGCGCATCCTGCACGAGGCGTTCTATGTCGCGGCCAACGGCCGCCCGGGCCCGGTGGTAGTCGACCTGCCGAAGGACATCCAGTTCAAGAGCGGGCCCTATGCCCGCCCGCGCGACAACCAGCACAAGACCTACCGGCCGACCGTGAAAGGCGACCTCGACAAGATCCGCGCCGCCATCGAGCTCATGGCGTCCGCCAAGCGCCCGGTCTTCTACACCGGCGGCGGCGTCATCAATTCAGGCCCCGACGCCTCGCGGCTGCTGCGCGAGCTCGCCAAGCTCACCGGCTTCCCGGTCACCTCGACGCTGATGGGCCTCGGCGCCTTCCCGG
>DASPJU010000051.1:0-2515 GCA_035628475.1 Salinarimonas sp.
CGCACGATCCGATTTATCCCGATCCCTACCGGTCGGCGTCCGATCCCGTGCATGCGCTGACGCAGGCGGTGAACGCCGCCTTCGAGGCGACGGTGCGGAGCCGTCCGGCGGAGTGGTGGTGGGTGATCGACCGCTGGCGCGGCGCCGACAAGCGCCTGTCGCACGGCGAAGCCGGCGGGGCGGGGGATCGTCCTTCCGTCCCCCCCGGGGGGAACGGGATCTGAAGGACAGGGAACCCCGGGGCTTGATTTCGGCCGTGGGCGCCCCTATAATCCTGCGCACTTATGGCACATAAGAAGGGCGGCGGCTCGTCCAAGAACGGCCGCGACAGTCACAGCAAGCGGCTCGGCGTGAAGGTCTACGACGGCATGCCCATCCGCGCCGGCGGCATCATCGTCCGGCAGCGCGGGGCCCGCTGGGTTGAGAAATTCAACGTCGGCACGGGGCGCGACTTCACGCTCTACGCCCGGATCGACGGCATCGTGAAGTTCGAGCCCGGCCAGCACGTCAGCGTCTATGCGCCCGAGAAGTACGCGGCCTTGGTCGCCAAGAAGGCCGAGCCGGAGAAGTCGAAGTCCTGAAGGATCGGCGAGGGAAGATGAGGCCTCGGACGGCGCTCCGCACCCCCTCGCTGATGCTCCACCTCGACCTTACGGAGGGGAACCGCCGGGCGTAGCCCCGCCGCGTTCCCCGTAGCCGCGACCCCCGGACGGACCGTAAGGACTTCGGACTGAGGACGACGTTTATGCGCCGCATCATCGTTTTCGATACCTCCCTGCGCGACGGCGAGCAGTCGCCGGGCTTCTCCATGAACGTCTCGGAGAAGATCACCCTCGCCGAGCAGCTCGCCCAGCTCGGCGTCGACGTCATCGAGGCGGGCTTCCCCATCGCCTCCAACGACGACTTCGAGGCCGTGCGCCAGGTCGCCAAGGCCGTCGGCGGCCGCGCCACCGTCGCGGGCCTCTGCCGCGCCAAGGACCAGGACATCGACCGCGCCGGCGAGGCCCTCAAGGAGGCTCCCCGGCGCAGGATCCACACGTTCATCGCGACGTCCGACCTGCACCTCCAGCACAAGCTCAAGATGAGCCGCGAGGCGGTCCTCGAGGCGGCCGTCGCCGCCGTCCAGCGCGCCCGGAAGTACACCGACGACGTCGAGTTCTCGGCGGAGGACGCGACGCGCAGCGACCGCGACTACCTCTGCCGGGTCGTCGAGGCCGTGATCAAGGCCGGCGCGAAGACGATCAACCTGCCGGACACCGTGGGGCACACGGTGCCGTGGGAGTACGCCTCGATCATCAAGGACGTGCTGGCCCGCGTGCCGGGCGCGGCGGACATCGTGCTGTCGGTCCACTGCCACAACGACCTGGGCCTGGCCGTGGCCAACTCGCTGGAGGCCGTCCGGGCCGGCGCCGGTCAGGTCGAGTGCACCATCAACGGGATCGGCGAGCGCGCGGGCAACGCGGCGCTCGAGGAGATCGTGATGGCGCTCAAGCACCGCCCGGAGCACTTCCAGGCCGACACGGGCGTGCGCACCGAGGAGATCATCCCGACGAGCTCGCTGCTGGTCGAGATCACCGGCGTCCCGGTGCAGCCGAACAAGGCGGTCGTGGGATCCAACGCCTTCGCCCACGAAAGCGGCATCCACCAGCACGGCGTGCTCTCCAAGCAGGAAACCTACGAGATCATCAAACCCGAGACGGTGGGCGCCTCCGGCTCCCGCCTGCATCTGGGCAAGCACAGCGGGCGACACGCCTTCCGGCGCAAGCTGGTGGACCTGGGCGTGGACCTGGACGAGACGGAGTTCGAGAAGGCCTTCGCGCGCTTCAAGGAGGTCGCCGACCGCCAGAAGAACGTGTCGGACGACGACCTGCGGTCGATCGTCGGGCTGGAGGCCGATCACGGCCCGGCGGGCCCGTTCATCCTGGAGCACCTGCAGTTCACGAGCGGGACGGACATCGTCTCGCACGCCACCGTCACCATGAAGGTGAACGAGGAGACGGTGGTCCGCTCCGCGTGGGCGTACGGCCCGGTCGAGGCCGCCTGCAAGGCCATCGACCAGGCGGTCGGGATGTCGGCGCGCCTGCTGGACTACGTCGTGCGGGCGACCACCGCCGGGAAGGACGCGATGGGCGAGGTCTCGGTGAAGGTCGAGTTCGAGGGCCGCAAGATGGAAGGCCGCGCCTCGAGCATGAACGTCATCGAGGGCAGCGCCCGCGCCTACGCCCAGGCCCTCAACAAGCTCGTCAAGGCGGGCGTGGCCAAGCTCAAGGCGTGATGCGCTGCGCTTCTCGCGAGCTCGATGGCCGAATGAGCCCATGACCGAATGGGAGGCGGGCGCCCCCCGCTATTCGATTCGCCATTCGAGGTCGGTTTTAGCGACGACATATTCGGGGCCATAACGCGCCTGGAGGCGGAGGTGCGGCGATGGCGGCGCAGAGATGAACGGTTCCGCTTGGCCGACCAGATGATTCGGGCGGCGCGGTCGACTCCCGCCAACATCGCCGAGGGCTTCCGT
>DASPJU010000052.1:0-3291 GCA_035628475.1 Salinarimonas sp.
GTGGCGCTCGTGCGCGGCGAGGCGGACGAGCGGCGCGTGCTCGCCGGCAGCTACCGCGAGCTCGTGGGCCGCTGGCTGCGGGTGGTGGGCCTGCACGGGCGGCTCACCTGGATCACCAACGCGTCGGGCGCGCTCATCCCCGTGGTGCCGGTCCTGCTCGCGGCGCCCAAATACCTCTCGGGCGAGCTGACGCTGGGCGCCGTGACGCAGCTGGCCGCCGCCTTCGTCCAGGTCCAGGTCGCCTTCGCCTGGCTCGTGGACAATTACCGCGCGGTGGCCATGTGGTACGCCTCCGCGCGCCGCCTGACCGCCCTGGTGGCGGCCGCGCACGCCCTCGACGGGAGCCTCGGCCGGGATGGCGACGAGAGCGGCATCCGGGTCCTGCCGGTGCCGGACGACCGGGTCGCGCTGCAGGCCCTGCGCATCTTCGACCGGGCGGGCCGGGTGCTCGTCGCCCGCGCGGACCTCGCGATCGCCCCGGGCGAGAAGGTGCTGATCGTGGGCGAGTCGGGCATCGGCAAGAGCACGCTGGTGCGGGCCATCGCGGGCCTGTGGCCCTGGGGCGAGGGACGGGTGCTCCTGCCGGCCCGCCTCGCGCCCGCCTTCGTGCCGCAGCGCGCCTACCTGCCGCTCGGGACCCTTCGCGCCGCGCTCCTCTATCCCGCCGTGGACCTCCCGGTGGACGACGCCGAGATCGTCGAGACGCTCGTGGCCTGCGGGCTCGCCCATCTCGCCCCGCGCCTCGACCACGCGGAGCGCTGGGACGCGATCCTGTCGAGCGGCGAGCGCCAGCGCCTGGCCTTCGCGCGGCTGTTCCTGCAGCGGCCTGGGCTCATCGTGATGGACGAGGCGACCTCGGCCCTCGACGAGGGCTTCCAGGCCCGCCTCATGGCGCTCCTGCGCGAGCGCCTGCCCGGCTCCACGCTGATCTCGATCGGGCACCGGCCGGGCCTGGAGGCCTATCACGACCGCCGCTTCGCCCTCGTGCGCGGGGAAGACGGCGCCGTGCTGGTGGCCCAGGACATTCCCCGCGGCTTGCGGGCGGTGCCCTGACGGGCGACAAGGATCGCACGACAGCATCCAGCCACGAGAGGGGCGCCATGACCGAGACCGCCGAGGCGAAGCTTCACTTCTGGGACGCCTATTGGGGCCTGCGCGAGAAGGAATGTCCCTGCGACGTGCACTTCATGGCCTGGCTCGACGAGAACCGGATCGTCGACTCCACGATCTACCATTTCGGCACCGGCGGGCATCACCATGTCGGCATCGAGTGCGCCGCGCCGCACCGGCGCAACGCCGTGCTGGGCATCACGGCGGCGCCCCAGGAACATGACGACTTCGTCAAGCTCGCCCTGGCGCGGCCCGAGGTGCTGCGCCACTACAATTGCGTCTTCGGCGACATCTACCTCATCAACGAGCGGCTCCTCCCGGGCTTCGACGTCGTCACCCTGTTCCATCTGTGCGAGTTCCGCGGCGAGAAGAACGACGCCTACGACGCGCTGACCGACCTCCAGGTGACGCAGCTCCTCACCGACAAGACGCGGCCCGGCGGCCACATCCTGTTCTTCCCGGGCTCCTTCGCCTGGGACCGGGCCGACCACAGCGCCAAGGACGTGGTGGCCGAGTGGGAGACCACCCGGGACGTGGAGCGCGTCGGCACCTACGAGAGCCTTCTGGTCTACCGCAAGCGCGGCTGAGGGCCGCGACCGCCGGGGAGGCGTGCGCGCGACGATGTCGCGACGGACGCCCCTCGTGTCCGGCCACGCTTGCGCCCCGGACTCAGCCCGTTACCCTCCCGTCCAACGACCATGGAGGCCGATGTGCTGTCGAATCTCGCGACCCGCGACGTCGAGACGCTGATCCACCCCTATACCCAGCTCGCCAGCTTTCGCGAGACGGGCCCGCTCATCCTGGAGCGCGGCGAGGGGGTGTGGGTCTACGACACGGAGGGGCGGCCCTATATCGAGGGCATGGCGGGCCTGTGGTGCACGTCGCTCGGCTATTCCAACGCCGAGCTCGTGGAGGCCGCCCGCGAGCAGATGATGCGGCTGCCCTTCACGCATCTCTTCGGCGGGCGCAGCCACGATCCCGCGATCGAGCTCGCCGAGCAGCTGAAGGAGATCGCGCCTGTCCCGATCTCAAAGATCTTCTACACCTCGTCCGGGTCGGAGGCGAACGACACCCAGGTGAAGCTCGTCTGGTACATGAACAACGCGCTGGGCCGGCCGCAGAAGAAGAAGATCATCTCCAGGCTCCGCGGCTATCACGGGGTCACGATCGCTTCCGCCTCCCTCACGGGCCTGCCCGCGAACCACATCGACTTCGACCTGCCGATCCAGAACATCATGCACACCTCGTGCCCGCACCATTACCGCTTCGCGGAACCGGGCGAGAGCGAGGCCGACTACTCGGCGCGGCTCGCCGCCGAGCTCGAGGAGATGATCCTGCGCGAGGGGCCCGACACGGTGGCAGCCTTCATCGCCGAGCCCGTCATGGGCGCGGGCGGCGCGATCCTGCCGCCCGAGGGCTATTTCGAGGCGATCCAGGCGGTGCTGGACCGGTACGACGTGATGATGATCGCCGACGAGGTGATCTGCGGCTTCGGGCGCCTGGGCACGTGGTTCGGCTCGCAGAAGCTGGGCATGCGCCCCGACACGATCTCGGTCGCCAAGGCGATCACCTCGGCCTACCTGCCGCTCGGGGCCGTGATGATTCCGGAGGCCATGTACCAGGCCATGCTCGACGAGAGCCGCAAGGTGGGCACCTTCGGCCACGGCTTCACCTATTCGGGCCACCCGGCCTCCTGCGCCGTGGCGCTGAAGACCCTCGAGATCTACCGGCGCGACCGCATCGTCGAGGGGGTGGCCGCCAAGGGCCCGCGCTTCGAGGCGCGGCTGGCGGCCCTGGCCGACCACCCGCTGGTGGGCGAGGCCCGGGGCATCGGCCTCATCGGCGGCCTCGAGATCGTGGCCGACAAGGCGACGAAGCGTCAGTTCGACCCCAAGAAGGGCGTCGCCGCCAAGGTGTCCGCCTTCGCGCAGGCGGAGGGCCTGATCTGCCGCAATCTCTACGGCGACCGTATCGCCCTGTGCCCGCCCCTCATCATCTCCGAGGCGGAGATCGACGAGCTGTTCGACCGGCTCTCCCGCGCCCTTGACCGCACCGCGGCCTGGGTCGCGCAGGAGGGGCTGCAGGCCGCCTGACGGGTGCGCCGCGGCACGCAACGCCGCGCCGCGTCGGGGCATCATGGCGGGTCGCTTGGATCCCCCGCCATGATGCTCGCCCTCGCCC
>DASPJU010000053.1:0-4792 GCA_035628475.1 Salinarimonas sp.
TCGTTGGGGCTCGCGGCCCTGGCGGCGGCTTCCGCTGTGAGCGCCGGGCGGCGCGCCGCCTGAGCCCGGTCGCGCCGCCTCAGCTGTTGCGCCACCAGATCACGCCCATGATGATCACGACGGCGACGAACTGAAGGAGCACGCGCATGCGCATCAGCTGTTGCGACCGATCGGCGCTGCCGCCCCGCAACATGTTGAACAGGCCGAGCACGAGCACGATCGCGACGGCGCCGATCGAGATCGGCACGATGAGGTTCGGCAGGGCGTTCATGATTTCCTAACCTGGCGGGCGCCGGGAGCGCGGTCCCGGCGTGGACGGATCATCGGGGCCGCAGCAGGCGCTCGAGATAGTCGAGCTCCTCGCGGGCGCGGTTGGGGTCGCCGACCTTGCGACGCAGCTCCTCGAGGATGCGGCGGGCGCGCTGGACGGCGGATTCGTCGGCGCCGGGCACGCGCACCCGCCCGTCCGAGAAATCGCGCGAGCGGGTGGGGCGGCCCAGCGGATCGTTGTCCCGCTGGGCGTTCTGGCCGCGCTGGCCCGATTGGGCCTGGCCCGGCTGCTCGCCATTAGCTTGGTCCGTGCCCTCGCCCTCGCCCATCATCTGCTGCATCTGCTGGGCCATGCCCTGGGCGCCGCGCTGCAGGCCCTCCACGGCCCGCCCCTGCGCCTCGACGGCCTGGCCGTCCTGGCCCTGGCCGAGCGCGTTCTCGGCCTCGCGCATCGCCTCCTCGGCATCCGCCAGCCCCTGCTCGCCCTGCATGCCCATCCCGCGCATGCCGCGCTGGAGCTGCTCGAGGCGGTCGCGCAGCGCCTGCTGCCGCTGGCGCAAGCCGTCGCGGCCCTGCTGGCCTTGCTGGCCCTGCTGACCTTCGGCTTGCTGCTCGTTGCCCTGCTCGCCTTGCTGACCCTGCTGCCCGGGCTGGCGCTGCCCCTGGCGGGGCGGCTGGCCTTGCTGGCCCTGGCGGGGCTGGTTCGGGCGGCCCTGCGGGCGCCCGTTCTGCTGGCCCTCGCGGAAGGTCTCGTCGCGCAGCTGCTGCTGGTTGCGGGCGAGGTCGTCGAGCTCGCCCATCTGGCGGCTCATCTCCCGCGACATGGGGTCCGACATGCGGCTGTTCGGCCGCGACGCCTGAAGGTTGTTGAGGATGTTCTGCAGCTCCTGCAGCAGGCGCTGCGCCTCGGCCATGTCGCCGCGCCGCATCGCCTCCTGCATCTGGTTGAGCATGCGGTTGAGGTCGTTCTGGGTGATGGTGCGCTCGGGCGAGTTGGGATTGCGCTGGTCCGCCTGCTGGTTGTTCTGGTCGCGCTGCATCTGCTCGGCGAGCTCGCGCAGGAAGTTGTTCATGGCCTGGCGCAGCTCGTCGCTGAGACGCCGGATCTCCTCCTCGGACGCGCCCCGCTCCATGGCCTCGCGCAGGCGCTCCTGGGCGGCCCGCAGCTCCCGCTCCGTCGCCGAGAGGTCGCCCTCCTCGATCTGGAGCGCCAGCCCCCAGAGCATGTCGGCGACCTCGACGAGATCGGCGTCGCGGCGCGCCTTGCGCAGGCGCTCGGTGGCGATGCGAAGGCTCAGGAAGACCCCCCATTGCGGCGTGAAGCGCTCGGGGGCGATGAGGAGCGCGTCGAGGGCCGTCTGGACGGGGCGGCGGTCGTCGGGATCGAGGACGAGGGCGCGGCGCTGCTCCACCAGGGCGCGCGCCAGGGGCTTGGTGAAGGCGCGGCCCGGCAGGGTGACCTCCAGGGTCTCGCTGCGGCCCTCCTGCTCGGCCTCGTCGCGGGCCACCAGGGTGAGCCTCACCCGCGCGCCCGCCCAGGGGTGCTCGGACAGGTCGACACTCGAGCGCGTCTCCGTGTCGCCGTGCGGGTCGGAGGGCAGGCCCAGCGTGATCTTCGGCGCCGGCACGAGGCTGCGCCGGCCGATCCCGCCCTCCGCCTTCTCGACGACGCCCTCGGCGCTCGCGAGGCCGTAATCGTCCCGGGCCTTGTAGGCGAGGTTGAAGGTGCCCTTCTGGCCCGCCTCGGGCGGCTGCACGAACGCGATGGTCGGCGGACGGTCCGGGGTCGCGCCGATCTCCAGGCGCGTGGAGGAGGCCAGTCCCGTCGAGACCTCCAGGCTGCCGTCGCCGTCGAGGGCGAAGCGGTGCTCCCGCAGGTCGCCCCGGGCGTTCTCGGGCTGCGGCAGCGGGCGCAGGCCGCCCATGGGGGTGACGGACACGTCGGCGCGCCCGGCGACGCGGATCACGACGGTGGACGTGGCCGGCGCCTTGAGGCGCTGCCCGCTCGAGGCCGCCGCGAGATCGATCATGAGCGGCGGGGTGCGGGTGTAGAGCGGCGGGTCGATCCAGCCGTCGATCCGGAAGGCGGGCGCCGCGCCGGCGGGCACGCGCCAGTCGAAGGCGGATCCGCTGCGCCGGGCGAGCTCGGGGCCGGCCACGATCCCGCTCGCCACGAGGGCGAGGATCGCCCCGGCGCGCAGGGCGTAGCGGTCGCGCCCGGGCATGCCGGGGCTCGGCGCCGACAGGCGCAGCTTGTCCACCGCCGCCTCGGCGCGCCGGCGATGCACCTCCCAGAGGGCCCGCGCGGCGGGGTCGTCGGAGCCCAGCGCGATGCGGTCCTCCAGCGCGCGCGCCGGTCCGTGGCGCAGCCCCGCGTCTCGGTCGAGCCGGTCGAGGGCCGCGGAGCGGCCGGGGGTGCGCAGGCGGGCCAGGGGCACGAGGGAGATCAGGAAGGCGAGGCCGAACAGGGCGAGGCCGACCTGGCGCCCGCGCGGGCCGAACTCCATCCACAGGCCGAGCCAGGACAGGGCCAGGAAGGCCATCGCGACCGCGAGCGGCCACCAGGCGCGCGGCCAGATCCGCTCCCACCACAGAACCAGGCGGGCCCGGCCCACCAGCGCGTCGAGGCGGCGGAGCGCCGGCGACCGCTGGTCTTGGTCGAGGCTCGGGCGATCGGTCATGCGTCGGCTCCCGCGCGGCAGACCGCGCTCTCACCCCCCATTCGCGAGGCTAGCATGGAACGGCGCGCCCGCCAGCGGACAATTCCGCGCGCTCGCTCGAGGGGCCGAGGGGAACGCCGGGGCGGGGATCTGGTTCGATCAGGGCTCCGCTCTCGCCGCGCGGGGAGAGGGCATCACGCGCGCAGCCAGTCCGGGATTCGGTCGAGGGCAATGAGCTCCTCGACGGGCTGGCGCGACCGCACCACCGCGAACCGGCCGCCGTCCACCAGGACCTCGGGGACCAGGGGGCGGGAATTGTAGGTGTTGGCCTGCACGGCGCCGTAGGCCCCCGCCGACATCACGGCGACGAGATCGCCCGGCGCCAGCACCGGCATCTCCCGGTCGAGGGCGAAATAGTCGCCGCTCTCGCAGACCGGCCCGACGAGGTCGGCGCGCTGGCGGGGGCCCGACAGGCGCGCGGCCGCGACGGGGCGGATCTCGTGATGGGCGTCGTAGAGGGTGGGGCGGATGAGGTCGTTCATCCCGGCGTCGACGATCACGAAGGTGCGGCCCTCGCCGTGCTTCACATAGACGACCCGGGTCACCAGGACCCCCGCGTTGCCCGCGATGAGGCGCCCGACCTCGAAGACGAGCTTGAGCCCCAGGCCCGCGGTGTTGCGGCGGATCACCGCGGCATAGCGCTCGGGATCGGGCGGGGGCTCGTTGTCGTCGCGATACGGTATGCCGAGGCCTCCGCCGACATCGATGTGGTCGAGCCGGTGGCCCGCGCCCATGAGGTCGCGGGCGAGCTCGGCGAGGAGCCGCGTGGCGTTGTCGAAGGGATCCAGATCCGTGATCTGGCTGCCGATATGCATGTCGACGCCCGTGACCGCCAGGCCCGGCAGCCCCGCCGCCCGGTCGTAGACCGCGCGGGCCGTCGAGATCGGGATGCCGAACTTGTTCTCGGACTTGCCGGTCGAGATCTTGGCGTGGGTGCGCGCGTCGACGTCGGGGTTGACCCGGATCGAGATCGGCGCCCGCGCGCCCTTCGACAGGGCCACCTCGGACAGGGCCTCGAGCTCGGGCTCCGATTCGACGTTGAAGCACAGGATGCCGGCGTCGAGGGCCTGCGCCATCTCCTCGCGGGTCTTGGCGACGCCCGAGAACACGATCCGCTCGCCCGGCACGCCCGCCGCCAGCGCCCGCCTGAGCTCCCCGCCCGAGACGATGTCCATGCCGGCGCCCTCGCGGGCGAGCGTGGCGAGCACCGCCTGGTTGGAGTTCGCCTTCATGGCGTAGCACACCAGGGCGTCCACCCCCGCGAAGGCGCCCGCGAAGACCCTGTAGTGCCGCACGAGCGTCGCGGTGGCGTAGCAGTAGAAGGGCGTGCCGACCGCGTCGGCGAGGTCGGTGAGGGCGACGTCCTCGGCGTGCATGACGCCGTCGCGACAGCTGAAATGATGCATGGTCTCTGCCGGATGGGCCCGTGTCCCGCCGCCTCAGAGGAGGGGGTCGAGGATGAAGGGCTCCTTCGGGATGGTGAAGCCGCGCCGCCGCTCGCGGGGGCTCGCGGAGGGCGTGGGCGCCGGGAGGAGGCTGCCCTCGTCGTCGTCCTCGGCGACGGCCTCCGCGTTGGCGGCCGCGGCCGCGGCGCCCTGGGCTTGGGCTGCCGGCACGCGCGGGTTGGGCGGCGGCTCGAGCGCGCCGCGGCGGCCGCAGGCCGCGAGGCTGGCGACGATCGCGGCGGCGACGAGAAGCGCGCGGAGCGGGGCTGTGACGGTCGGGACCATGCTGTACCTCGGGACGTGGCGCACCATAAGCATATGCCGGCCCGGGAGGCGAGACCCCGCGGGACACACTCG
>DASPJU010000054.1:0-4428 GCA_035628475.1 Salinarimonas sp.
AGATCCTCGGCGCTGTCGACGATGCAGACCCGCCAGCCGCCGTTTGCGGCCGTGGAGCCGAACATCGCCACGGCGCGCCGCACGTCGTCGACCTTGATCACCGTCGACGCCGCCTTCTTCTCCGTGGCCGGCTGGCGGCGCAGGACGACGAGGTTCGGATGCGCCCGCGCCGCGACCTGGCGCGCGACGGGAGAGCCCGGGGGGAGGTCGAGCGTGCGCGCCGGGCGCGGCTCCCCCGGCGGCTGGGTCAGCAGGAAGCGCGCCACCCGATAGGCCAGGGTCGCCTTGCCGACGCCCTGCGGCCCGCCGATCAGCCAGGCATGGTGCAGCCGCCCCGCTCCGTATGCGTCCAGGAATGCCCGCTCCGCCGCCTCATGCCCGAACAGCACCTCGCGCGCGCGCGGATGCGGCGCGCCGGGCAGCGCGTCGGGCTCTAAGTCGCTCGCAGGATCGGCCTTCATGCCGTTGTCATGTCTCGCGTTTCAGCCACGGAGGCGATCCGCCTCTCGACGATGGACCAGACCTCCTCCGCGACCGCGTCGGGCCCCCGCGCGGCATCGACCACGTGGCAGCGGGCGGGCTCCGCGCGGGCGATGGCGAGGAACGCCTCGCGCAGGCGGGCGTGGAAGGCGAGGTCCTCCTGCTCGAAGCGGTCTGCGGCCTCCCCGCGCCCGCGGCGGCGCTCGGCGGCGCGGGCCAGCCCCTCCGCCGCCGGCAGGTCGAGCACGAAGGTGAGGTCGGGCCGGGTGCCGCCGACGACGACCCGCTCCAGCAGCCGAAGCGTCGCGTCCTCGACCTCCCCGCGCGATCCCTGATAGGCGCGGGTCGAGTCCGAGAAGCGGTCGCACACCACCACGGTGCCCCGTTCCAAGGCCGGGCGGATCACGGTCTCCAGGTGGTCGGCGCGGGCCGCGTAGAACATCAGCGCCTCGGCGAAGGCTCCGAAGGGCTTGCCATGCCCCGCCAGGATGCTCGCCCGGATCCGCTCCGCGCGGGGCGAGCCGCCGGGTTCGCGGGTCACGAGGGTGTCGATCCCGCGCTCGCGCAGGCGCCCGCTCAGGCGCGTGACCTGCGTCGACTTGCCGGCCCCCTCCCCGCCCTCGAAGGTGATGAACAGCCCCGTCATCGCCGGGTCGCTCCCGTGCCGCGGGTCACGAGCCCTTGACGGCGGAAAAGCCGCGCCGGAACAGGTCGACGCCGAGCTCCAGCGCGGCGTCGAGCGCGCGCTGGGGCAGGCTGCCCACGGCCACGTCCTCGGCCGCGTAGAGAGGGATGTCGAGCGCCTGGGTCTCGCCGCGCGTGATGCGCAGCCGCGCCACGGGAGCGCCCTGCTTGACCGGTGCCTGGATGGGGCCCGTATAGAGGATGCGCGCCGAGAGACGCTCGTTGGTGCCGCGCGGCATCAGCACGCTCACGGGCTTGCGTGCCACGACCGGCAACGAGCGCTGCGAGCCGCCGAAGAGCCGGACGGTGCCCACGGGCTCGCCGGACGCGAAGAGCGGACGCGCCTCGAAGCTGCGGAAGCCCCAGTCGAGAAGCTTGCGGGCCTCGTTGGCGCGGTCGCGGGCGTTCTTGAGCCCGTTCACCACGACGATGAGGCGCTGACCGTTCTGCACCGCCGAGCCGACCAGGCCAAAGCCCGACTCGTCGATGTTGCCCGTTTTCACGCCGTCGGCGCCGATGTCCATGCTCAGCAGCGGGTTGCGGTTGCGCTGCCGGATCCGGTTCCAGGTGAACTCCTCCTCGCCGAACATCTTGTAGAGGTCCGGATAGGTCTCGATGATGTGGAGGGTCAGCACCGCGAGCTCGCGCGCCGTGACGCGCTGCTCCGGGTGGCCGAAGCCGGTGGCGTTGCGGAAGGTGCTCTTGGTCAGTCCGAGCTCGCGCGCCCGGGCCGTCATGAGCCGCGCGAAATTGTCCTCGCTGCCCGCGAAGCCCTCCGCCACCGCGATGGAGGCGTCGTTGCCGGACTGGACGATGATGCCGCGCAGCAGGTCCGACAGCTTGATGCGGCTGCCCACCTGCGCGAACATCGCCGATCCGCCGGACGGACCGCCGCCGCGGCGCCAAGCGTTCTCCGAGACCTGGAACTCGCTGTCGAGGGTGAGCTTGCCCTCCTTGATCGCGTTGAACAGGACCTCGACGGTCATGATCTTCGCCATGCTGGCCGGGGCCATGGGCTCGTCGGCGCTCTTCTCGAACAGCACGGTGCCGGAGCCGGCGTCGACGAGGATCGCCTGGGCCGCCTGGGTCTGGAATCCCTGCGCCAGGGCCGGTCCCGCCAGGGACGCGACGGCTAGGGCGACGATAGAGAGAAAGCGCAGGCTCCAGGCGGTGACGCGACGCATGTCCGGGCTCCGGCTTCGGCACGCCCGGACATTGCTGCGGCGCGGCGGAAAAAGCAACGCGCGCCGGGCCGCCGTCAACGATCCACGCGCAGCGAGACGACGCGTTGCGGCGCGAGGCCGGCGAAGGGATCCGCCGGGGCAACGGCGCCCGCCGGCGCAGGCTGCGGCGCGAAGAACAGGCCGGCCACGGCGGGACGCGCGCCGGGGCGCGCCTGCGAGACGCGGACCGGAGGCTCCTCGCCGCGGGCGGCGCGCCCGAGATCGAAGGGGCGGGCCGGCGGCAGCGGCACGCCGGTGACCAGGCGGGGAGCCTCCGGGGCGGTCTCGGGCGCGGGAGCAAGCGCAAGGCGGGTCGGAACCACGGTGGGCGCGGCTGCGACGACCGGTGCGGCGGGCGCCTGCCTCAGGATCGGCAGCGTAGGTGCGGCGGGCTGCGCGCTCGCCACCATGACGGGCTGGGTCGTGCCCGGCATGGTCGCTGGATAGCCGTCGGTCCGCAGGGAGGCCATCAAGGTGCGGTCGTCGCTGCCCGCGAGCCCGGCGCGCCCGACATAGTCCACGCGCACCCGCGCCGTGCCCATGTGCCGGAACGACAGAGCGTCGGCGACGGACTGGGAGACGTCGATGATCCGGTTGCCGTGATAGGGGCCGCGGTCGTTGACGCGCACGATCATCGATCGTCCGTTCGAGACGTTCGTGACCCGGGCATAGCTCGGCAGCGGCATGGTGGGGTGCGCGGCCGAGATCGAGTGACGGTCGAACACCTCCCCGTTCGCGGTGCGGCGGCCGTGGAAGGCCGAGCCGTACCAGGAGGCGAGGCCCTCGCGGGTATAGGAGCGGTCCTCGCGGGGCACGTAGGTCCGGCCGGCGATGCGATAGGGCTGGCCGACATGGTCGCGCCCACCGCCCTTCGGCACGGCCTGCCCGTCCGCGACCACCCGGGGGCTGGGCGCGACGCCGTATTTCGGATCGATCTGGGAGGTGCCGGCCACGCGCTGCTGCGCGCCGCAATTCGCGGTGAGGAGCGCGGCGCCGGCAACGCAGGCGAGCTTGGCGGCGCGGCCGCCCCGGAAGAGCGTCGTCCCGGATCGTTGGAACAGCATGCCTTGTCGCCCCGTCATGTCCCTGCCGTCCCCAGCCATAGCCGGAGAGAGCTCAACCATTCGTTAAACCCGTAACGGGCGAAAGCCCGGCGGGCGCGAATTTGCGGCGGTGTGTCCTTCCGGAAACAGCCCCGCTTGTCGCACTTCCGCCTGCGTTCGGGCCAGATTGCGTTCTAAATGGGGCAGCGACGGAGTACGACGCGGTGGCGGGAGACGTTGCCCGTCAGCTGTTGCCGGAGAGCCGCAGCAGCTGCCCCTCGACGGCGCGAGTTCGGGTCATGAGCCGGTCGAGCTCCATCATCACGGCCCGCTCGTCGGCCACGGCCTGGACGCGCGCGTCCGGCTCGCCCGCGAAGCGCTGCCGGTCTCGCGCGCCGCGCAGGCGCCGCTCCAGGTCGTCGCGCGCGGCGTCGAGGTCCTGGAGCTCGCGCTCGAGCGTGCGGCGGTCTGGCATGATCCTTCTCCGGCGGCCTCCCGTGACAACGGCCGCCGGCCCAGCTTGTTTCGCGCCGGCGGCGACGCCCGATGCAGCCGCGCGATCAGCGCGGGACCCGGGCGTTGAGCTGCTTGATCGAGGACGCGCCGCGCTTCTTGAAGAGCAGGTCGAGCCCCTCGAGGATCAGCGCGTGCATCTTCTTGCGCTCCGCGTGGGCGATGTCGCGCAACTGGTCGTGCACGGCCGGCTCCAGGTAGAGCGACATCTGCTTGGCGCGCTCCTTGAGAGGGCGCGGGCGATCGGCCGCGAGGACGGCCATGGGCGGCAGCTGGATCGCGTCGTGGTCGGGATGGACCGACGACGAGACCGAGGCCGCGACGATCGACTTGAGGGAGAGCTTAGGCGGCTTTGACATGCTTGATGACCGTATTCCGCTTGTCGGTGCTGGCCGAGGCCCGCTTCTCGATCCAGGTCCAGAGCTGGCGAATCTCCTTCGCGGCCTGGCCCGTGGGGTTGAATTCCGTGACGCCCTGGCCCAGGC
>DASPJU010000055.1:0-6208 GCA_035628475.1 Salinarimonas sp.
TTCGGGCAACTGCTCCAGGCGCTCCAATCGCGGCGCGACATCGCGGTGGCGACCGCGGGCCAGTCCTCGGCCGGGCGCAACATGATGGAGGGCATCCGCTCGGTCGCCCCCAATGTGAACTACCGCCACGCCACCTATGACGGCGGCAATCCGGCCGTGCTCGCGGCCGTCGCGGGCGAGGTGCCGGTGGTGGCGCAGCTGCTCGTCGAGATGGCGGAGATGATCCGCGGTCGGCGCCTGATCCCGCTCGCCGTGCAGGCGGACAACCCGATCACGCTGCAGGGCTTCGGCGAGATCCCCTCCCTCAAGCGCTGGCTGCCGAACATGCCGACGCCGCTGAACTACTTCGGCATCTGGTGCCCGCGCGGCACGCCGGAACCCGTGGTGCAGACCATGACCATGGTCTGGGACGGGCGCGTCAAGGAGAGCCGGCGCCTGCGCGAATACGCCGACCAGCGCGCGGCCGTGTTCAGCCCGCTGCACGGCCAGGCGGCGCGCGATGCGGCCTGGGTGATGGTGCGGCAGACCGCGTGGCTGTACCACGATGCCGGGCTGAGCCGCGCGGCGCCGGATACGGTGGGGATTCCGCGCCCTTGATGGCCGATCGCTGGTTCGGCCTGGGCTGGGCGGTGCTGGGCACGGCCATCGCCGCCGAGTCCTGGCGCATGGACCGGCTGGAGCAGCAGCACATCAATCCCTGGACCGTGCCGGGCCTGGTGCCCGGCCTGCTTGGTCTTTTGCTGGTGGTCTTCGGGCTGGCCATGACCTTTCGCCGCAGAGCGGTTTCTGTCATCGGCGACGCCCCGGCGGCGGACGACACGCGCGCGGAGCCCTGGCGCGTGGCGCTGGCGCTCGTGCTGACGCTCGGCTTCGGTTTCGGCGCGATCGGCACGGGCCTGCCCTTCGGCCTTGTCTGCTCCGCCTTCATCTTCCTCGCGATCACCCTGTTCGAGTGGCCGGAACGGCGGCAGGCCGGCACGCTGGCCCGCGGCGTCGCCATCGCGGCCCTGGTCGCGGGCGGCAGCGCGCTCGCCATCACCACCGTGTTCCGGGACGTGTTCCTGGTGCGGCTGCCCTGACACGATGTTCAGTGGCCTCGACGCGCTCGGCGTCTCCCTCGTCAACTTCCTGAACCCGACGGCGCTTGCCTACACCTTCGGCGCGACGGTGCTCGGCATCGTGGTGGGCGCGCTGCCGGGGCTATCGGCCACACTCGCCATCTCGCTTCTGACGACGCTGACGATCAAGCTGCCACCGAACGACGCGATCCTGATCCTGATCTGCGCCTATGTCGGCGCGATCTATGGCGGCAGCCGCACCGCGATCCTGCTCAATATCCCCGGCACCGCCGCCAACGCCGCCGCCTGCCTCGACGGGCACGCACTGGCCCGCAAGGGCGAGGCGGGGCGGGCCATGGGCATCGCGACCTCCGGCTCGGTGCTGGGCACCCTGTTCGGGCTGCTGTGCCTTGCCCTGTTCACGCCGATGCTGGGCGAGGTGGCGCTCTCCTTCGGGGCCTACGAATTCTTCTGGCTCGCGCTGCTGGGCGTGCTCATGTCCGGCAACGTCGTGGCGGCGGATCCCGTCAGGGGCTGGATC
The DNA here is from genome assembly GCA_035628475.1 of Salinarimonas sp. Taxonomy (GTDB): domain Bacteria; phylum Pseudomonadota; class Alphaproteobacteria; order Rhizobiales; family Beijerinckiaceae; genus Salinarimonas_A. The sequence goes on from DASPJU010000055.1 coordinate 1,600, forward strand.
GCGGGCGTCCTGGGCATCTTCGTCGCCTGCATCGGCCAGGACGGCCTCTACGCCCACGAGCGCTTCACCTTCGGCTCCACGGACCTCGCGGGCGGGTTCCAGCTCATCCCCGTGCTGGTGGGCGCCTTCGGCTTCTCGGAGGTGCTGGTCGTCATGAGCGAGCGGGCGGCCCGCCCGGCCATCGCGAGCTTCGGCTCGGCGCTGCCGCGCGTCGGCGACGTGCTGCGGCACTGGAAGACGATCCTGCGCTCGGGCGCGATCGGCACCGGGATCGGCATCCTGCCCGGCGTCGGCGAGGACATGGCGGCCTGGTCGTCCTACGCGGTGGCCAAGCGCCTCTCGCCCGAGCCCGAGACCTTCGGGCGGGGTTCCGTCGACGGGCTCATGGCGGCCGAGACGGGGGACAACGCGGCGGTGCCGGGCGCCATCATCCCGGCGCTGGCGCTCGCCATCCCGGGCTCGGCCCCGAGCGCCGTGCTGCTCGCCGCCATGATCATCCACGGCGTGCAGCCGGGACCGATGCTCATGGTCCAGAACCCCGCCTTCGTTTACCAGGTGGTCGCGATGGTGCTGGTCGCGACGCTCGCCATCCTGGTCTTCGGGCTGGTCATGATCCGCCCGCTCCTGGTGCTGCTGCGGGTGCCGCGCACCGTGATGATGCCGATCATCTTCGTGCTGTGCGTCGTGGGCTCCTATTCGATCGCCTCCCGCCTGTTCGACGTCTGGGTGATGCTGGGCTTTGGCGCGGCCGCCTTCCTGATGCGCCGCTTCGGCTACCCCGTGGCGCCCTTCGTCCTGGGCCTCGTCCTGGGCGACATCCTCGACAAGAACCTGCGCCGGGCGCTCACGCTGAGCGACGGGGACCTCACGCCCTTCGTGACGCGCCCCATCAGCGCGGTTCTGGCGGCGATCGCCGTCTTCGTCCTGCTGTCCAACGTGCCCGCCGTCGGCGCCGCCCTGGGCCGGCTCAAGGCCCGCGTCCTTCCCTCGACCGGCGGGGCGGCCTGACATGCGGATCGCGCTCTGCAACGAGGTCCTGCGCGAGATGCCCTTCGCGCGCCAATGCGCCCATGCGGCGGCGCTGGGCTACGACGCGATCGAGATCGCCCCCTTCACGCTCGGACCCGAGCCCCACCGGCTCGACGCCGGCGCCCGGCGCGCGTTGCGCCGGGAGGCCGAGGGCGCCGGCATCGCGGTCGACGGCCTTCATTGGCTTCTCGTGACCCCAGAGGGGCTATCGGTCACCGCCGACGATCCCGAGGTCCGGGCCCGCACGCGCGCGGTCGTGACGGGGCTCGTGGAGCTCTGCGCGGATCTCGGCGGGCGCTATCTCGTCCACGGCTCGCCGGGCCAGCGCCGGCTCCAGCCCGGGCGGGAGGCGGAGGGCCGGGCCCGCGCTGCGGAGATCTTCGCCGCCGCCGCGGAAGCCGCCGGGCGGGCCGGCGTGACCTACTGCCTGGAGCCCCTCGCGCCCGTCGAGACCGACTTCCTCACCTCGGTCGCCGAGACCGCCGATCTTGTGCGCACCGTCGGCCATCCGGCGCTGCGCACCATGATCGACTGCTCGGCGGCCCGGACCGAGGCCGAGCCCGTCCCGGACCTCGTCCGCCGCTGGCTGCCCACGGGCCTGATCGGCCACATCCACGCCAACGACCCGAACCGGCGCGGCCCGGGGGAGGGGGCGCTCGCCTTCACGCCCATCCTCGCCGCGCTCCAGGCCGGCGGCTATGCGGGCACGATCGGCGTCGAGCCCTTCGTCTACGAGCCGGACGGGCCCGCCGCCGCGGCGCGGGCGATCGGCTATCTGCGCGGCTGCCTGGAGGGCGTCACGGGCCCTTCCCGGCGCTGATCGAGCGGACGGCCCGGCCGCGTCCGGCCGGGCCGTCCGTGCTCAAGCGTGGGCCGGTCGCCGCGCGGAGCGCTCCCGCAGACCCCAGGCCTGGGCGGCCGCGAAGCCCGCCACGACCGCCGCCTGCAGGAGCACGAAGGCGGTGCCGAGCGCCGTCGGCTCGACCCAGCCGCTCGCGAGCAGCGCGAGGCTGTCGAGCGTCCACAGCGCGTTGATCGCGATCACGGCGAGGACCGCCCCGCGGGCCGGCTCCGGCCGTGTCCCCAGCCAGCCGACGAAGGCCGCGTAGGGCAGGAGCGCGAGGCCGGCCATCCGCAGGAGCGGCACGGGAAGCCCGAGCGGCTCGGCGAGCACACCCGCGCCGAGCGCCGCCAGGAGGCCGGTCGCGCCGCTCGCGAGCGCATCGCCCAGGAGGGCCAGGCGCAGAATGGAAAGGGGAGGGGTCATCGGGATCTCCTTGTTCGAGAGGTCCCCAGGATGCTGCCCCCCGGAGGGCGCGTCGATTAAGCGGGAGGTAATTGGGAGCGTCCCGCGGCTCGGCTATGGTCCCGGCATGAGCACGACCCTCGTTCCCGGCCGCCCCTTCGGCGACCATCTGCGCAGCTGGCGCCAGCGCCGGCGCATGAGCCAGCTCGATCTGGCGCTCGACGCCGAGATTTCGCAAAAGCACCTGAGCTTCGTCGAGAGCGGGCGCTCCTCGCCCAGCCGCGACATGGTGCTCAACCTCGCCGAGCGCCTCGGCGTGCCCCTGCGCGAGCGCAACGTCCTGCTGCTCGCCGCCGGCTACGCGCCGCTCTTCCCCGAGCGCTCCCTGGACGATCCGGCCATGCGCGCCGCCCGCGCGGCGGTCGAGATGGTGCTCAAGGGTCACGAGCCCTACCCGGCGCTCGCCGTCGACCGGCGCTGGACCATGCTGGCCGCCAATGCCGCGGTCGCGCCGCTTCTCGCGGGCGTCGCCGAGCGTCGGCTCCTCGATCCTCCCGTCAACGTCCTGCGGCTGAGCCTCCATCCGGGCGGTCTCGCACCGCTGATCGCGAATCTCGCGGAATGGCGCGGCCACCTCGTCGATCGCCTGCGCCACCAGATCGGGCTCACGGGCGATCCCGGGCTGGCCCGGCTCCTCGACGAGCTGGAGGGCTACCCGGCCGGCGCCGGGGCGGACGAGCCCGCCCACGACTATGCCGGCGTCGCCGTGCCGCTGCGCCTGAGGACGCCGGCCGGAGTCCTGTCCTTCATCTCGACGGTCACCGTGTTCGGCACGCCCGTCGACGTCACGCTCTCGGAGCTCGCCGTCGAGGCCTTCTTTCCCGCCGACGACGTGACCGCGCGCCTGCTGGCCCAAGGAGCGGTCCAGGGCTCCTGACCCGGCGAGAGCACGTCCGGGGACGGGGATGCCGGTTCTACAGGGGCAGACGATCGACGATCGAGGGGCGGTCCGGCACCTCGAGGTGTCCGGCGGGCATCGGCGCCGCGACGCCGGCCGCGCCTGGCGCCGGTTCGCGCCTGCTAGCGGTCGATCCCCTCGACGATGACCACGTCGACGTCCGCCGCGCCCTCGCGCAGGCGCGCCACCTCGGCATAGTCCGGCGAATGCCAGCAGGCGCGGGCCGTCTCGTAGGCGTCGAACGCGATCACGACGTTGCGCGGTTTCGCGTCGCCCTCCGCGGCCTCGAAACGCCCGCCCACGACGAGGAACCGCCCGCCGAAGCGCTCGATCACGACCGGCAGCGCCGCCGCGTAGGCGCCGTAGCGCTCGGGATCGGTCACGGCGATGCGGGCAATCCAGTAGCCGTTCGGCATCGGCCTCTCCCCAGCTGACGGTCGCGGATACGGGCGCTCGGCGCGCTCGCGCGAGCCCGACATCGTCGCGGAATGTCGTACCCGACAGGCGCGACCGGCCGCAACGGGGGAAGGGCCCGCTTCACGGACGGGCCGGAGCCTCCACGATCCGGGGCGGCCGTCCCTGGCTCACGAAGGAATAGCTGTGGTTCCCGAGGGTGCCGATCATCACGGCCTCGACCCTGGGCTCGGCGATGGGCGCCTGCGCCGACCACCGCACGACGAAGTTCGCTCCAGAGCCGCCCCGCGTGTCGTCCTCGGGGATGTAGAACTCCACCGTCGCGAAGGGACGCAGCGCCACGGGCGCGGGCAGGTACGCCTGCACGAGGCTGCCCGCGGTGTCGAAGTAGTCGACCCTCTCCAGCACCAGCGGAACCTCATCGGAGACGTTGTGGATGCTCAGCGTCGCGGCGAGCCTGAGCCCGGCGCGCCCGCTGCCGATCCGGATGCTGGCATAGGCGGGTGTGTAGATCGCGCCTCGGACCGGGCGGGTCACGTCCGGCACCTCGACGAGCGACGCGCGGAATCCGGCGAGCGGGTCCGATCCCTGGGCCGCGAGGGGGCCGGCAAGCACGATCGCGACGAGCAGCGCCAGGCGGGAGCACGCGATCATTCCAGGCCTCCTCACGCCAGCTTGCGCCGGGCGTTCTCGAACGCGTCGCCGTCCGGCGCGAGATCGTTCTCCTCCAAGGGCGACGGCCGCGGATCGTTCCCGAACAGGCGCGCCGCCATCTCGCGGGCGATCTCGCGCTCGCCCAGCACGATCTGCGTCGCGCCGTGGCGCTGCAGGTGCTCCACCTCCGCGTCCGAGTGGGCCCGGGCGAGGATGCGCAGGGCGGGATTGGCCGCTCGGCCGGCCTCGATCAGGGTGCTCGCCTCGAAGGGGTTCGGGATCGCGCTGACGAGCCAGCGCGCGCCCGC
>DASPJU010000056.1:0-4155 GCA_035628475.1 Salinarimonas sp.
CGATCAACGTCGCCCGCAGCCCCGACGAGGCCGAGCGCCAGGCCCGCGGCGAGAGCGTCTCGACCCGCGAGGAGATGAACCTCGACGACCTCGGCCTCGAGGTCGGCGCGGCGCTCGCAGATGCGGATTCCTCCGACGAAGCTTGAGCACGTTCGCGGTCCGTTCTAGACTGGGGGCTCCCGGCCGGCGACGGTCGGGAGCCCTTTCGGTCTTGAGGGACGGTTAACGGTCGACGCTCTAGCGGTTGGGGGGATGCGGCCTTCCGCCATCGCCGATTCGGGCTGTGGGAATCGGGGATTGCGGGGCTCGCTGCCCGCGACCCCGTCGCGGCCGGTCCGGATGGATGCTTGGTCCGGATCACCCGTTCCTGTGGACGACGACGCTGGAGCTCGCCATGGCGCCAAATGCCCTGATCGCCCGCCTGGAGAAGCCCGCGGCCGACTACCGCACGGCGCCCAGCAACAACGACGCCGAAACCGCCCTTCTAGGGGCGATCCTGGTCAACAACGACGCCTTCTACCGCGTCGCCGACTTCCTGGAGCCGCAGCACTTCCTCAGCGAGCACCATCGGCGGATCTACGAGACCGCGACCGCGCTCATCAAGGCCGGCAAGGTCGCGACCCCGATCACGCTGAAGACCCATCTCGGCGACGGGGACATCGGCGGCATGCCGATGTACCAGTACCTCATCCGCCTGGCGGGCGAGGCCACCACGGTCATCAACGCCGAGGATTACGGGCGCACGATCTACGACCTCGCCGTCCGCCGGAACCTGATCCGGATCGGCGAGGAGATGGTCAACACCGCCTACGATTCGCCCATGGAGGTCACGCCCCGCGACCAGATCGAGGAGGCGGAGAAGAAGCTCTACGGCCTGGCCGAGAGCGGGCGCTACGACGGCGGCTTCCAGACCTTCAGCAACGCGCTCACCGCCGCCCTCGACATGGCCGCCAAGGCGTACGAGCGCGACGGCAAGCTGTCGGGCGTCGCCACGGGCCTGCACGACCTCGACCGGATGATGGGCGGCCTGCAGCCCTCCGACCTGGTCATCATCGCGGGGCGCCCGGCCATGGGCAAGACCTCGCTTGTCACCAACATCGCCTTCAACATCGCCAAGGCTTATCGCGGCGAGCGGCGCCCCGACGGCACGATGGAGACCGTCAACGGCGGCATCGTGGGCTTCTTCTCCCTCGAGATGTCGGCCGAGCAGCTCGCCACCCGCATCATCGCCGAGCAGTCCGGCGTGCCCTCCTACAAGATCCGCCGCGGCGACATCCGCGAGGAGGAGTTCCACCGGGTCTCGGACGCGGTGCGGGAGATGCAGACGATCCCCTTCTACATCGACCAGACCGGCGGGCTGTCCATCGCCCAGCTCACCGCCCGGGCGCGGCGCCTCAAGCGCCAGCGCGGCCTCGATCTTCTCGTGGTCGACTATCTCCAGCTCCTGTCGGGCTCGTCGCGCAAGGGCGAGAACCGGGTGCAGGAGCTCACCGAGATCACCACGGGCCTGAAGGCCCTCGCCAAGGAGCTTTCGGTCCCTCTGGTGGCCCTGTCCCAGCTCTCGCGCCAGGTGGAGTCGCGCGACGACAAGCGGCCCCAGCTCTCGGACCTGCGCGAGTCGGGATCGATCGAGCAGGACGCCGACGTCGTCATGTTCGTCTACCGTGAGGAGTACTACCTCAAGAACAAGGAGCCGAAGCCCGGCACCGAGGAGCACTTCAAGTGGCAGACCGAGATGGACCAGGCCCACGGCAAGGCCGAGGTCATCATCGGCAAGCAGCGCCACGGCCCCACCGGCACGGTCCAGCTCGCCTTCCAGGCCGACGTGACGCGGTTCACGAACCTCGCCGACGAGGACAAGCTTCCCGAGCGCATGGGGGATTGAGCGACACCTCCCTGTCACTCCGGGGCATGCCGAAGGCATAAACCTGGAACCCACGACGAGGCCTTGTCGGCAATCAGTCCGCCAAGGGCGATGCCGTCGATCAAGGGCGGCACGTCCACGCTGTCAGAGCGCTGGCCTGGCATGAGGCAAAAGCGCACCAGGTTGCCCAACGCGACGGGCATGGCTGGCATAGCCCCGGTCGGCGACAACCCAGCCCGGCACGTCCGGCGAACGGTCGAGCAGGGGCACGGCATGAGGTAATTCGTGCGCCTGCCCCGGCGCGATCCGGCGCCCGCCCTGCCGCATAGGCGATCACGCAGGCCTCGGTGCCATGGCCGACACGAGAGCGCCCAAGCGCCTCACCTGCTCCACCGCGTGCGCCGGATCCCTCGCCAGCAGGCGATCCCAAACCCCTAGCCGGGGCCAACGGACGACGATCTGGGCCGCCCTCCACCAGGGCCCGAGCTACGCTGGCATGGAGCGCCACTTGGCTCCGTTCGTGCACCGCCAGATGATCGCCTCGACCGTGCGCCGCAGGTCAGACGAGGGCACCTTGGCGTCGGGGCGGCAGGCCGCGACGAAGGGCTCCAGCTCCGCTCACTGCGTGTCCGAGGGCATCCTACGTCTCCGGCTCCAACCCGAGAGCAACCCCTCCAGGCTGTACCGCCCTCGAACTCGCAACAGACGCCTCGGGCGCGCAATGCGAGCCCGAAACAGACATGCCGGATAAGGGATCGACCGGTAGCTGGGGGGAGCCCTTATGTTGTATCTCGTCGTAGCGGCCATCATTGGCATCCTGATCCTTCACGGAACGGGAGCCATCCCGATGTCGGGCGTCGGCGGTGCGATGGTGATCGGGTTTGCCTACCTGATCGGCGTCACGGCCGTCGGGATTTACGACGCATGGACGCGCAGGCGCAGCTGGCTAGGGTGGATCGTCAGCCTCGTCGTGGCGCATGCCGCCGCAATGCTTTTGGCCCCGTTTGGGGGCATGATCGTCGTGCTGCTCCTCAGCCCCTTCATGGATGCCTCGTCGCTCGCCGCCACAGGAGGTGTGGTGCTGGCCTCGGGGCTCGCCGGAGGCATGGCCGTCACGCTGCTGGTTGGTTGGGGCTCACTGCGGCTCCTCGACCGATGGCGACTGGATCGGTCCACGTCCAAGCGGTGAGCATAGACTTCGGCTGCTGAGCCGAAAGCATTCTGGTCCCCGGCTCCGACCAGATACCGATGCGGTCAGGCGCCGACAGGGCCTGGACTCGCTTGCAAACCATCCGGACCTTACCGAGTCACCCGGTCGTGGGTTCCGGGCTCGCCCTGCGGGCGCCCCGCAACCACAGGCCCCGTCCAGGGATGCGGCCCCGGTGGGTTTCCGCTAGGATGCCTCCGAGGAGGCGCCCCGTGACCTTCGCCAAGCACCCCAAGACCCCTCCCCGCGCGGCCTATGATCGGGACGCATATCGCTGGGCTCTCGAGCAGGCCGCGCTCCTGCGCGCCGGCCGCTTCGACCTGGTCGACGTCGAGAACATCGCCGGGGAGCTGGAGACCTTGGGGCGCTCGGAACTCGCGAGGCTGCGCAGCAGATACCGGATCATCCTCCTGCACCACCTGACGTGGGACTGGCAGCCCGAGCGCCGGACGCGGAGCTGGACGACCTCGATCCGCGTTCAGCGCATGGAGGCGGAAGCCGTGATGGCGGAGAACCCGGGCCTGACGTCCCACCAGGCCGACGCCCTCGCCGTGGCTTATGGTCGGGCCCGCATCGAAGCCGCGGGAGAGACGGGTCTCGACGAAGGCATCTCCCCCGAGACCTGCCCCTACGACCTCGGGACCGTCATGACCCGCGACATCGCCCTCCCTCAGGCGGACGGCGGGGCCGCATGACCGGCGCGGCATCGGGAGGCACCCTCACCGTCGATCTCGCCGCCCTCGCCGCCAACTGGCGGAGCTTGCGCGGCCGGGCGGCGCCGGCCGAATGCGCGGCGGTGGTGAAGGCCGACGCCTACGGGATCGGCATCGAGCCCGCCGTGGCGGCGCTCGCGGCCGCGGGCTGTCGCACCTATTTCGTCGCCCACCTGTCGGAGGCGCGCCGCGCGCGCCATGCCTGCCCGGACGGCACGGTCTACGTGCTCAACGGCCTCCTGCCGGGCACGGAGCACGCCTATCTTCCCGACGGCATCCGCCCGGTTCTGGGCTCCCGGGAGGAGGCCGCCGACTGGGCCGCCTTCTGCCGCGCCCGCGGGCGCCTCCTGCCCGCCGCCCTGCATGTCGAC
>DASPJU010000057.1:0-8101 GCA_035628475.1 Salinarimonas sp.
CGGACCAGCCGCAGGCAACGGCATCACTCCGCGAACAGCCGTTCGAGCTCCCGTTCGTAGCGCAGCACGATGTCCTGGTTCGACGCGCGAAAGTCGGGAGCCGACTGGAGCCCTCCCCCGCCGTGGAACGCCGCGCGGACGGAATGGACGGCGTTGCGCCAGCTCACGGCTTTCGGGAAGCCGCAGCGCGCCAGCGCCGCGTCCCGCAGCCGTTGCCGATTCCGGTAGACCTCGGACATGCCGCCCGTCGCCCGGCTCTCGGCCCGTTCGGCGGCGCGGTAGCAGGCGACCACCTTGCGGACCACGAGGTCGGTCAGCGGAATCTCCCGGGCCCGGCCGGGGGAGTAGGCCGCGGCCGGAACCGCGGCCAGGAGGCCCAGAGCCGCCGCGGCGAGCAGGGGGACGATCCTCATGCGGCAACCTCCTCGTGGCGACGCGGGTCCGGGCGGAGCGTCGGGCCCGGGCCATCTTGGCAGCTTTCGGGCGGCGCATCCACGGCCCCGCTTCGCGCAACGCGAGCGCAACGCGCGTTCGTCATCGCGCTCGACGGCAGAACGCGCGCCAGCGCGAGAAGCCCCCCGCGAATCCCGTCGCGCCCGTCTCGAGCAACGCGCGGTCGGTTCCCGCAACCGAGACGCGGACCCGCGGCGCCGCCGCCAGGAGGTCGATGAGCGCTTCCGGCACCGTGTCGATGAACAGGTCCGCGGTCGACGTGTCGTTCAGGAAGGCGAGGTCGAGCCGGCGTCCGCCGCCCTGGACCGACAGCGTGACCTCGTCGGCGCCGCGCCTACCGGTGAGGCGGTCGCGCTCACGAACAGAGGGGAAGCCCAGATAGGTCTGGATGCCGCTGCCGGCCTCGCGGCTGCACCGGAGCGACAGGACGGTTCCCTTGCCGGCGTCGAGGGACAGAAAGGCGAAAGGCGGCTCGCGCTCGAAGCGCCAGGGCTCGGCCTCGGCGCCGGACGACGCTCCCAGGAGCGCCAGCAGGATACCGAGCTGCGCGAGTTGGCGGACCGGGAGGCCTGAACGGAGACGCTTGGGCGCGCTGCCGATCGGGCCAGCCCGGGGGCTTACCCTCGCGGAACCGCCGGCCGGCATCGAGGGCGGTCGGCGCCGATGTCCGCTCCACATGCTTCCCTCCCTCCGGTCCGCCGGCTCGGGCCCGCCCGAACCTAGATCGATCCGGTCGCCCGGGGGCAAGTCAAGCGGGTTCGGCCCGGGCTGCAGCCCCCGCATGCGAGCCTCGGGCCCCTAGCCCTCGTCGAGCCCCGCGATGGCGCGGGCGAAGTCGCGGGCCGCGAAGGGCTCCAGGTCGGCCACGGCCTCCCCCACCCCGATATAGTGGACCGGCAGCTTGAACCGCTCGGCGATGGCGACCAGGATGCCGCCGCGCGCGGTCCCGTCGAGCTTCGTCATCACGAGGCCCGTGACCCCCGCGGATTGGCCGAACACCTCCACCTGGTTGACCGCGTTCTGGCCCACCGTGGCGTCGAGGACGAGCAGCGTCGCGTGCGGCGCGGTCTCGTCGACCTTGCGCATGACGCGCACCACCTTCTCGAGCTCCGCCATGAGCCCGGCCTTGTTCTGGAGCCGCCCGGCCGTGTCGACGAAGAGCACGTCGCAGCCCCGCTCCCGCGCCTCGCGCATCGCGTCGTAGGCGAGCCCCGCCGCGTCCGCGCCCTGCTCGCGGGCGATGACGGGCGCGCCCACGCGCTCGCCCCAGACCTTGAGCTGGTCGATCGCGGCGGCCCGGAACGTGTCGCCGGCGGCCAGCATGGGCTTGAGGCCCGCGGCCTTGGCCTTCGCGGCGAGCTTGCCGATGGTCGTGGTCTTGCCGGCGCCGTTGACGCCCACCATCAGCACCACGAAGGGCTTCCGGGAGCGGTCGACCATGAGCGGCTTGGCCACGGGCTCCAGCACCCGCTCGACCTCCGCGGCGAGGATCGCCTTCACGGCCTCGGGATCGACCCCCTTCTCGTAGCGGCCCCGGCCCACGGCCCCCGTGATCCGGCTCGCCATCTCGATCCCGAGATCGGCCTGGATGAGCACGTCCTCGAGGTCCTCCAGGGTCGTGGCGTCCAGCTTGCGCTTGGTGAAGAGGCTCGTGACCCGGTCGCCGATGGTGGAGGAGGTGCGCGACAGGCCCTCCGTCAGGCGCCGCCACCAGCCCCGCGCCTCCGCGGCCTCCGGCGTCGCGGCGGGGCCGGGGGTGCTGATCGTGGGCTCGAGGGCGAGCTTGCCCGGACCCGGCGCCTCCTCGGGCCGGTCCTGCCCCTCGCCCGGCTGCAGGTCGGCGCCGGCGAGCTCGGGCGGCAGGTGGGGCGCGATGTCCGGGCTGTCGGTCGTGGCCGTGGGGGTCACGGGCGCGATCTCGCCCGCCGCCGCCGCGGTCGTGAGGTCGGGCTCGCCCTCCGAGCGCGAGGCGGGGGAGCCCGGGGCCGGCGTGTCCCCGGCGGTGGCGGGCGCGTCGGGCGCCTTCGGGGTCTCGGCGCCCCGGCCGAACAGGCGGGAGAGGAATCCGGGCTTCTTGTCGGTGTCGCTCATCGTGCCTCGTTCCCGGATAGGGGCCCAGGTGCCCCGGAGGGGGCTGGGGGCTTCGTGTCGGCGCGGCCCGTCCGGCTCGTTCCCGGTTGCGCCGGCCGCGCTGGGGACATAACCCAAACGCCATGACCCACGAAGAGATAGTGTCGCGCATCCTCCATCGCGACGCCTGCGTGCTCGTGATCGACAAGCCCGCCGGCCTGCCGGTCCATCCCGGGCCGAAGGGCGGGGAGACGCTCACCGACCATCTCGACGCGCTTCGCTTCGGCCTGCCGCGACGGCCGCAAGCGGCCCACCGCCTCGACCGGGAGACCTCCGGCTGCCTCGCGCTCGGGCGCCATCCGCGGGCGATCGCGCGCCTGGGCGACCTGTTCAAGTCGGGGCAGGTCGAGAAGGTCTACTGGGCGGTGGTCGAGGGCGGTCCCCCGGCCCAGGAGGGGGAGATCGACCTGGCGCTCTCGCCCCGCTCCCCCGACCGGGGCTGGTGGATGCGCGTCGATCCCGCGGGCCAGCGGGCGCTGACCCGCTACAGGCTGCTCGGCCGGGGGCCGGGCCTCTCGCTCCTGGAATTGCGTCCGGTCACGGGGCGCACGCATCAGCTGCGGGTGCATTGCGGGGCCTCGGGCTTCCCGATCCTCGGCGACCCCATCTACGGCACGGCGCCGCGCCATGGCGGGCCCGGCCTGCACCTGCACGCGCGCCGGCTCGTCCTGCCCTACCACCCCAAGAAGCCGCCGCTCGCCGTGGAGGCGCCCCTGCCCGCCCACATGCGGGAGCGGGCGGGGTCGTGCGGAGCGGCGGAGGGCTGACCGGTCCGGGAGCGTGGGGGCTCGCGGGACGGGCGGGGCGTCACTCCGCCGGCGCCGTCCGGGGCGGGCTGAGCAGCAGGAGCGGCAGCCCCGCCAGGACCACGGCGATGCCCACCAGGGCGCCCAGCCCCGTATAGGCGAGGCTCGAATAGAGCATGTAGGCGCAGGTGGCGCAGAACAGCGCCGGCGTCACGGGATAGAGCGGCACCCGGAAGGGCAGCGCGCGGCCGGGCTCGCGCCGGCGCAGCACGAAGAGCGCGAGGCCCACCATCAGCAGGAAGAACCAGAAGACCGGCGCCGTGTAGTCGACCATGGCCTGGAAGCCGCCGCGCGTCAGGGCGCCGAACACCACGAGGCCCAGCGCGATGGCGCCCTGGACGAGGATCGCGTTGGCCGGGTTGAGGCCCCGGCCGTCCCACAGGCCGAGCCGCTGCAGCACCGGCAGGTCGCGGCCCATGGCGTAGTAGACGCGGGCGCCGGTGAAGATCGTGGCGTTGAGGGTCGAGAGCGCCGCCACGACCACGCACAGGCTGAGCAGGACCGCGCCGGCGTCGCCCGCCGCGAGCCGCATCATGTCGGCCCCGACCGCCTTCGAGGCCCGCAGGCCCTCGAGCCCGAAGACCGACAGGAAGGCGGCGTTCACGGCGACGTAGATGGCCGTCACCGCGACGGTCGCGAGCACCAGCACCCGCACCATGTTGCGCTGGGGATCGCGCAACTCGGCCGAGAGATAGGCGGCCTCGTTCCAGCCCCCATAGGTGAGGAGCACGAAAACCATGGCAAGTCCGAACGCGCCGTGGCCCGCCTGGGGCGTCGCCGGCGGCGCCGCCTTGGCCCCCGACAGGACGCCGACCAGGACCACGATGGCGAGGGTCGCCAGCGTCAGGAGCTCGAGGACGATCTGGGTGCGCTTGCTCTCGAGGCTGCCGGCATAGTTGAGCGCCGTGAAGGCCGCGATGGCGATGCCCGCATGGATCGCGCCGCCGGCGGAGCCCAGGGGCAGCACCACCTGGGCATAGTCGCCATAGACGAAGGCCACCGCCGCGATGGCTCCCGTCTGGATCACGGTGCCGCGGGCCCAGCCGAACAGGACCGCGAGCGGCCGGCCGAAGGCCCGCGCCAGGAAGTGGTACTCGCCCCCCGCATGGGGGTGCGCCGCCGCCAGCTCGGCGTAGCACAGGGCACCGATCAGCGTGACGAGCCCCCCGAGCAGCCACACCCCGATGAACTCGGCGCCGGAGGAGACGCCCCCGGCCACGAGGGAGGGCGTCTTGAAGATGCCGACGCCGATCACGATCCCGGCGGTGATCAGCACGCCGTCGAAGACGGAGAGCATGGGGCGAGGCGCGGCCTCGGCGGGTGGGGACATGGGGCTCTCCGTCGGACGGCGTCGGGGCGGGATCAGGACGCGGCGGCGCGCCGCGCGCTCCAGGCGGCGCCGTCGGTCTGGGTGCCCTCGATGCCGCCCGGCCCGACCCGGCCCGTGAAGCGGCGCGCCGGGCCCTCGCGGGGCTCGATCGCGAAGGAGATCTCATCCCCGCGCAGGGTCACGGACTGGAGCGTATGGTAGCGCCCGTTGAGACGGGCCACGCCCTGCACCTTCTGGAACTGCTGCGTCATGTCGAGCAGGATCTCGTCGTTGCCGGCCTTCATCTGCCAGCGGCCGTCGACCTTGGCGGGGACGATCCAGAAATAGACGTCGCGCCCGTCGACCTTCTCGGCCCGGTCGGGGGTCCAGTCGCCCATGTTGAAGGCGTGCGAGACCACGCGGGTGCCGGGCTTGAGCCCGTTGAGGATGCGCGGGCGAAGATCCGCGTTCACCCGGGTGAGCAGGTACATGGTCATGACGTTGACGCGCTCGTCGAGGGGCGTCTCGTAGAGGTCGCCGACGCGGAACTCGACCTTGTCGGTGACGCCGGCCGTCTTCGCGTTCTCGTTGGCCTCCTGCACCCGCTGCGGGTTGAGGTCGACGCCGAGGCCCCGGGCGCCGTATTTCTGCGCCGCGCGGATGGGCATGCGCCCGTCGCCCGAGCCGAGATCGACGACGTAGTCGGTCGCCTTCACGTCCGCGAGCTCCAGCATGCGGTCGACGACCGATTCCGGCGTCGGGACATAGGGCACGTCGAGGGACGGCGCCTGGGCGAGGGCGGCTTGGGAGAAGGCGGCTTGGGCGAGCCCGGCCGAGAGGATGGCGGCCGCGAGCAGGGGCCGACGGGGCAGCAACGTGCGAAGGAGCATAGCGTGTCCTTGAGCGATCCTGGGCCCCCGACGGGCGCTCCCGCCGGATTCGCCCGGAGGGTTGCGGCCTCGCCGGCGCGATCAAAGCGGGGTCGGGGGCGATCCGCAAGCGAAACTGGCGGCGCGGGCGCCCCCGTCAAGGCGTCCCACCCCCTTGATCGGGGCGAAGGGGACACCCACAACGATCACAACACCGCGAGGACCGACCATGCCCGATCTCGATCCCGACTTGCGCACCCAGCTCGAGGCCGCAGCCTTCCGCCGCCTCGTGTCCCATCTCCAAGGGCGCGCGGACGTGCAGAACATCGACATGATGAACCTGGCCGGCTTCTGCCGGAACTGCCTCGGCAACTGGCTGAAGGACGCGGCCGACGCCCAGGGCGTGCCGCTCACCAAGGACGAGAGCCGCGAGCTCGTCTACGGCATGCCCTACGAGGCGTGGAAGGCCCGCCACCAGGGCGAGGCCACGCCGGAGCAGAAGGCCGCCTTCGAGAGCCGCCGTCCGGATCACTGACGGCGGACTATCGGCCGCGCGCGACCGCGAGCGCCGACAGGATGAGGGCGGCGCCGACCACCTGGAGCGTCCCGATCCGCTCTCCCATGGCGAGCCAGGCCAGGGCCGCCGAGAGGATGGGCTGGCTCATGGCGGCGATGGCGAGCGGCGCCACGGGCAGGCGCCCGAGCGCCACGGCCGTGAGGCTCTGCCCCAGGGCGTGCGCGATCACCCCGAGCCCGACGAGGGGCAGCCAGCCCGAAGCGCTCCCCGGCAGGATCCGCTCGCCTGTGGCGAGCGCCGCGACGAGCAGCAGCGCCGCGCAGACGAGGCTCGATCGCAGCATCAGGTCGGCGCTGGACGTCTCCCGCCGTCCCCGCTTGATCGCGAGCAGATAGGCCGCGTAGGCGAGCGCCGCCCCGAGCGAGAGCGCGTCGCCCGCGTTGAACGCCGTGAGGTCGGCCGCCGCCCCGCCCATGATCCAGGCGCCCGCGAGGGCCACCCCGAACGCCGCCCAGATCCGCGCTCCCGCCCGCTCCCCGAACAGGAGGGCGCCCCCGATCACCGCGAAGACGGTGGCGAGGTTGCCGATGAAGGAGGCGTTGGCGATGGAGGTCTCCGCGAGCGCCAGGTGGAAGAAGGCGAGGTCCGCCGCGAAGGCCCCGCCCGCGAGCGCCGGCACGGTCCAGGCGCCCGCGCCCCCGCCGCCCCGGGCCCCGACCCCGCCCATGCGCGTCCAGGCGAGCAGGAAGGGCAGCGCGATGGCCATGCGCCAGAAGGCGCTCGCGATCGGCCCCACCTCGGCCAGGCGCACGAACAGGGGCGAGCCCGAGATCGCGATCAGCGAGCCCGCCAGCGCCAGCCAGCCGGCGGTCTCGGCGGGCGTGCGGGCCGGAGCGCGGACGGCGGGAATCAGGGGAGAGGTGGACATGGCTCCTCGATAGACCCTCTCGCTCCATCGGGAAAACGAATGTATCCTATGGATCGATCAGGAATCCCGATGATGCGCCATCTCGACCCGGACGCCCTCGCGGCCCTCGCCGCCGTGATCGATTATGGGGGCTTCACGGCCGCGGCCGACCGGCTCGGGCGCAGCCAGGCCGCGGTGAGCGCCAAGATCGCGGGGCTCGAGACCCAGCTGGGGCGTCGCCTCGTCACCCGCTCCAGGCGGGGCGCGGCGCCGACCGATGCCGGCGAGGTGCTGCTCGGCTATGCCCGGCGCATCCTCGCGCTCCAGGACGAGGCGCTCGGCGCGCTGGGCGGCGAGGCGCTGGAGGGAGCCGTGCGCCTTGGCATCCCGGACGACTATCTCGACACGATCGTGACGCCCCTGCTCGGGCGCTTCCTCGAGGCGCATCCCCGGGCGGGCGTGGAGGTGCGCTGCGACCTGTCCGTGCGCCTGGAGCGCGCGCTCGGGGATGGCGAGATCGATCTCGCCGTGATCACCCGCGACCCCGCGCGGCCCACGGGCGAGCTCCTGCGCCGGGAGCCCCTCGTCTGGTGCGCCGCCGCCGACCACCGCCCGGAGGCGCGCCGTCCCCTGCCGCTCGCCCTGTTCTCGGAGGGCTGCCGCAGCCGGCCCACGATCCTGGCCGCCCTCGACGCCGCGGGCGTTCCCTGGCGCATCGCCTACACCTCCTCGCACGTGCCGGGGGTCCAGTCCGCCGTGGAGGCGGGCATCGCCGCGACGGCCATGGTGGAGAGCGCGATCCCGCCGCGCTGGCGCCGTCTCGGCACGGCCGACGGCCTGCCCTCGCTGCGCGACAACGAGGTGGGCCTGGTGGTCTCGCCGGCGGCGGGGGCGCTCGCGCGCCGCCTCGCCCGGGCCCTGCGCGAGAGCCTCGCGGGCGCCGCGGCGAGCCCGTTAACGGCGCGCTAACCTTGCCGGCCCTAGCTCGACGCCCTACACAGCCGCCGGCGACGGCGACCACAGGGGCATCCACATGGACCACCGCAGCGACCAGGTCCCGACCGATTCGGTCGCGGCCGACCAGCTCAAGGCCTTCATCGAGCGCATCGA
>DASPJU010000058.1:0-5189 GCA_035628475.1 Salinarimonas sp.
AAACCTTCGAAGCACAGGAAGGCGCCGCCGAGCATGAGGAGGGGGGTGATCGCCCAGGGCGCGAGCGCGCTCAGGGCCAGGGCGGCCGGCAGCAGGACCAGGAGCTTGTTGCGCAGCGAGCCCAGGGCGATGCGGCCGACGATCGGAAGCTCGCGGTCGGCCGCGAAGCCCACCACGTAGCGCGGCGTCACGGCGGCGTCGTCGATGACGATCCCGGCCGCCTTGGCGCCCGCCTTGGTGGCCTGGGCGGTTATGTCGTCGAGGGAGGCCGCCGCCACCTTGGTGAGGCTCGCGACGTCGTCGAGAAGGGCGAGAAGGCCGGTGCTCACGGGATCTCCATCGGCTTGGCAGTCCGGGAGGCAACGCACGAGGGCGGGCGCGGGTGCCCGGGGTGATCGCTTCTCCCCGCGGGCGGCGAGAGGGTTTCGCCCGCGGATCGGCGGGCGAAGCAGGCCCGAAGGGCGAGGGCGAGGCGGTATGTCCGCGTGGAGCTCCGTCCGCCGACGCCCCCTCGCCCTCGCTGCGCTCGCCTCAGCCCCCGACGAGGGGGCTTCGGCCCTCTCCCCGCACGGCGGGGAGAGGGGACGGCTCACCGCACCCCGAGCCGCTCCATCCAGGCCAGGCCCTCCTCGGTCGACCCGCGAGGCTTGTACTCGAGCCCGATCAGCCCCCCGTAGCCGTTCGCCCGCAGCGCATCGAACACGGCCGGAAAGGCGACCTCGCCCTCGTCGGGCTCGGCGCGGCTGGGCACGGCGGCGATCTGGACATGGCCGATGATCGGGGCGTGGCGCTCGATGCGGCGGATGAGGTCGCCCTCCATGATCTGCACGTGATAGGCGTCGAACAGAAGCTTCACGTTGGGCTCGCCGATCTCGCGGATGAGGGTGGCGATGTGGTCCGAGCGGGAGACGAGATAGCCGGGGCGGTCGTGGGCGTTGAGCGGTTCCAGAAGCAGCGTGATCCCGTCCGCCGCCGCGGCCCGCGCGGCCCGGCGGATGTTGCGGACATAAGTCCGGCAGGCCTGCTTGCGGGCGCCGGGCTCGATGACTCCCGCCATCACGTGGATCATCGGCGCGCCGAGCGCCTTGGCGTAGGCTCGCGCCTGCTGGAAGCCCGCCTCGAACTCGTCCTCGCGGCCGATGAGGGCCGCCAGGCCCCAGTCGCCGGCCCGGATGTCGCCGGGCGCGGTGTTGAGCCCCGTCATGCGCACGCCGGCCGCGTCGAGGCGGCCTTGAAGGACCTCCACGGGCGTGTCGTAGGGGAAGTGGCACTCCACCTTGTCGAAGCCGGCGGCCCGCGCGGCGTCGATGCGCTCCAGGAAGGGCCGGTCGGCGAACAGGAAGGCGATGTTGGCGGTGAAGGCCGGCATGGGGCTCCTTGCGGGGTCAGGCGTCGCGGGCCATGGCGGCGAGCGCCTTGGCGAAGAAGTCGGGGGCGCCGAAATTGCCCGATTTAAGGGCCAGCGCCAGGCGACGGTCGGGGGCGGCGAGCGCCGGCACGCCGGGATCGATCTCCGGCCCGATCGCCAGGGCGTCGAGCTCCAGCCCCGAGACCACCGCGCCGGAGGTCTCGCCCCCCGCTACCACGATGCGCGACACGCCCGAGGCGACGAGGCGACGCGCGGTCTCGGCGAAGAGCGCGTCGAGGCGATGCGCCACCGCCTCGCGCCCGAAGCCGCCCTGGAGCGCGCCGACCCGCTCGGGCGGCGCCGAGGAATAGACGAGGGGCGCGTCGTGGGCGTGCGCCTGGAGGAAGGCCACGAGGTCGTCCGCCCCCATCGTGCCCGCCATGACGGCCTCCACGTCGACCGCGAGCGCCGGATGATCGCGGGCATGGAGCTCGACCTGGCCCAGCGTCGCCCGCGAGCAGGAGCCCGCCAGGATCGCGGCCGGTCCGGCGATGCCCCGGAAGGCGGAGGCGCGCCCGCTCGCGAGGCCGAGGCGGATCAGGTTGGCGGGCAGGCCGCTCGCGATCCCCGATCCGCCCGTGAGGAGGGGCGCGTCCGCGCAGGCCTCGCCCAGCGCGACGAGATCGTCGTCGCTGATCGCGTCCACGATCACGTGGCGCTCGCCCCGGCCCGCGGCCTCGTCCAGCGCGGCGCGAATCGCGCCCGAGCCCCGGCGCACGACCGCCCAAGGCAGGAGGCCAATGGGCTCCTCGGCTTGGCGCCCCATCCAGCGGCGAAGGTCCGGGTCGGTCATGGGGTTGAGCGGATGATGCTCGAGGCCCGATTCGCTGAGCAGCCGGTCGCCCACGAAGAGGTGGCCCTGGTAGACCGTGCGCCCCGTGGCCGGGAAGGCGGGGCAGACGGGCACGCCCATGGCGCCGAGCTCGCGGGCGAGCGCCTCCGAGACGGGCCCAATATTGCCCTCCGGCGTGGAGTCGAACGTCGAGCAGATCTTGAACACAACCTGCCGGCAGCCCGCCTCGCGCAGCCAGGCCAGCGCCGCGAGCGACTGCCCCACGGCCTCGTCCGCCGGGATCGACCGGCTCTTCAGGGCGACGACGCCCGCCTCCGTCGCCTCCGCGGCCGGCCCCCGCGGCACGCCCAGGTGCAGCATCGTGGCGAGCCCGCCCTTGGCGAGCGTATTGGCGATGTCGCTCGCCCCCGTGAAGTCGTCCGCGATGACGCCGAGCAGCATGGTCTCACGCCTCCGCCACGGGCCAGCGCCAGAAGTCCGGCCCTTCCGCGTCGAGGTTGCGGTTGAGGACCATGCGGTGGACCTCGTCCGCGCCGTCCACCAGGCGGGCCTGGCGGGCGTAGCGATAGATCCATTCCAGCACCGTGTCCTTGGAATAGCCCCGGGCGCCGTTGATCTGGATGGCGGTGTCGGCGGCCTCGTGCAGCACGTTGGCGACCTGGATCTTCGCCATCGAGACCTCCTTGCGGGCAAAGCCGCCCCGGTCGAGCTCCCAGGCCGCCTTCATGACGAGCAGGCGCCCGATCTCGATGTTCATGGCGAGCCGTCCGAGCATGAGCTGCACGCTCTCGCGCTCGGCGAGTCGCACCCCGAAGCCGTGGCGCTCGGCCGCGTAGTCCTTGGCGATCTCGACGCAGCGCTTGGCGAGCCCCAGCCAGCGCATGCAATGGGTGAGCCGCGCGGGCCCGAGGCGGATCTGCGTCACCTTCATGCCCTGGCCCTCGCCCATGAGCACGTCCTCGGGCCCGACCTCGAGGCCGTCGAACTCGAGCTCGCAATGGCCCCCGTGCTCCTCGGGGCCCATGATGGGGATGCGGCGCAGGATGCGCCAGCCGGGCTGGTCGCGGTGGAACAGGAAGGCCGTCAGGCCGTGGCGCGGGTCGTCCGAGGTCCGGGCGAGCAGGATGAAGTGGGCGGCCTCCCCGGCGCCGGTGATGTACCACTTGCGCCCGTGGATGCGGTAGCGCCCGTCGGCGCCCCGCTCGGCGCGGGTCTGGATCATGGAGGGGTCCGAGCCGCCGCCCGGATGGGGCTCGGTCATGGCGAAGGCGGAGCGCACCTCGCCGCGCACGATGGGACCGAGCCAGCGCTCCTTCTGGTCGGGCGTGCCGATCGCCTCCAGCACCATCATGTTGCCGTCGTCGGGCGCCGCCGAGTTGAAGGCGGCGGGGCCGAAGATGGAGCGGTTCATGGCTTCGTAGGCCACCGCCATGCCCATGCGCCCCAGCCCCTGGCCGCCGGTCTCGGGGCGGAGCTGCAGGCACCACAAACCTTCCGCCTTGGCCTTGGCGCGCACCGCGTCGAGGAGGTCGATGCGGATATTGTCGTGAGGGTCGTAGGATTCGCGGTCGGCCTCGAGCGGGATCAGCTCGCGCTCGACGAAGGCGGCGATCCGGCGGCGGTAATCCTCGACGCGGGGCGGGATATGGAAGTCCATGGGGGCCTGCGGCTCATCCCCTCCCCCTTGCGGGGAGGGGCTGGGGGTGGGGGTCGGGGCGCGAGATTACGCTGGTCCAGGAGGGGTCTGTACAGGACTGCTTGCGCCAGCTGCGCATCAGTGAAACTGGGGATGGCGGGGTGGGCTTGTACAGGCCGATCCGCACCCCTCCCGCTGGCCTGCTTCGACGTTGCGACCCCCGCCCCCGGCCCCTTCCCACAACCGGAGAGGGGATGAGCTCACAGCCCGGACACCAGGTGCCCGCCGTCGACCGGCAGCGTCGCTCCCGTCATCCAGGCGCAGGCGTCGGTGGCGAGCAGCAGGAAGGCGGCGTCGAGGTCCTCCGGCCGGCCGAGCCGGCGCAGGGGGATGCGCTTGATCATGGCTTCGCCCGCGGGCGAGGCGAAGAAGTCGGCGTTGATCTCGGTCTCGATATAGCCCGGCGCCAGCGCGTTGACGCGGATGCGGTGGCGCGCCCATTCGAGCGCCAGCGCCTCCGTCATCTGCACCACCCCCGCCTTCGAGACCGCGTAGGGAACGACCCCGCCGGCGACGCGGAAGCCGAGGATCGAGGCGACGTTCACGATGATGCCGGGGCGGGATGCTCCCGTCCAGGCCCGCGCGGCGGCGGTGGCCATGAGCCAGACGCCGCGCAGGTTGGTGGCGATGATGCGGTCGAACGCCTCCGCCGGCGTGTCGAGCGCGGCGCCGCCGCCCGCGACGCCGGCATTGTTGACGAGCACGTCGAGGGGATCGTCGGCCAGCGCCGAGAAGAGCGCCGACACGGAGGCCTCGTCGCTCACGTCGAGGTCGAGGGCGCGCGCCCGGGCGGCGCCGAGGCCGGCGAGCTCCTCCACCAGCGCCGCGAGCCGGTCGCGCCGGCGGGCCGCGACGGTCACGACGGCTCCGTGACGGGCGCACAGCCGCGCGAAATGCGCGCCAAGGCCGCTCGACGCCCCGGTGACGAGCACGTGCCGCCCGCGAATCGCGGCGCCCAGATCCATGGCCGACGTCCTCCCGTCCTCTCGTCGGCCCGAGGCTTGCGCCGGGAGGGGCGCGGGTCAAGGGCCGTCCACCGCGACCGTCCGTCCGCCCCTTGCCATCGCGCCCGGCCCGGTGCCCTATCGACCCATGTCCGATCTGTTCAGCGCCGCCGGCCTCGACGCCGGCGCCCCGCGGCCGCTCGCCGACCGCCTGCGCCCCACGAGCCTCGCCGACGTGGTGGGGCAGGAGCATCTCGTCGGGCCGGACGGGGCGCTGACCCGCCTGCTGCATTCGGGCTCCCTCGGCTCACTCGTGTTCTGGGGACCGCCGGGCACCGGCAAGACGAC
>DASPJU010000059.1:0-12914 GCA_035628475.1 Salinarimonas sp.
CCCCGACACGCTCGAGGAGCCGCTGCGGGGCTGCGGATTGCCGGACCAGTTGGGGCCGACGAGATTCGCGCCGGGCTCGCCGACGCGGGCGCCCGTCGTCGAATAGGCCTGATAGGCCGGCTCCTGCACCGCGTTGAGCAGCAGCGCGGCGCTGATCCCGAGAAGCAGGGCGGCCACGGCGGACGCGATGATGACCTTCATGGGGGCGTTCTCTCCCGATCGCTTGGTTTTGCGGCGATTGTGCCGCCGCCGCCGGCCGGCGGCAAGGGTCTTGGCCCCCTGATCCGTCGTATGTCCTCGCGGAGAACCGCAAGCGCCTTCGGACGATCCTCTAGCCGATCTCCCCGTGAGCGTCCACGAGCCGCTCGGCCGCCTCGACGTCCTCGGGCGTGTTGGCGTTGAAGAACGGGTCCACGGGCTCGACCGCCCATTCCGCGTGGGCGACCCCGTGCCGGGCGGTCCAGCGGTCGATCTTGCGCAGGTCCTCCACGACGAGGGCGTGGCGCAGGTCCTCGCGCAGGGCGATCCGCCACAGCGCGTTGACGGGATGGGCCTGGCCGCCCGAGCGGGCGCAGGCCAGCGGCGTCCCGGCGGCCTCGCGCGCCGCGTGGAGGCGGGCCACGAAATCGCGCGGCAGGAAGGGCGTGTCGGCGGCGGCGCTCGCGATCCATTCGAGCTCGGGGCGGTTCGCCGCCGCCCAGTCGAGGGCCGCCAGCACGCCGGCCAGCGGGCCCGCGAAGCCCGGCACGTCGTCCGACACCACGGCGAGCCCCGTGGCGGCGAAGCGCGCCGGGTCGCCGTTGGCGCTCAGGATCAGGCCGTCGCATTGGCCGTAGAGCCGCTCGCTCGCCCGCTCGAGGATCGTGCGGCCGCGGATCGTGCGCAGGGGCTTGTCGCCCCCGCCCATGCGCCGGGCGAGCCCGCCGGCGAGCAGCACGCCGAGGGTGGGGGGAGGGGTCATGGATCGCTCCGCATCCCCCCTCCCCCTTGCGGGGAGGGGGTGGGGGTCGGAAAGGCGAAGCTGGGAGCGGTGAAGGAGGTCTCCACGGGCGGACAGGCCGCTTCCGCGCCTGCCCCCCGAGCGGCACCACCCCCACCCCTAGTCCCGCCCCATGAGGGGGAGGGGGATCGCGTCGGCCTACTCATCCCCCGCCCCCTTGCGCCTATGCCTGGCGCTCTCCTCCTCGACATAGGCCACGTCCTGGTCGAACACGATGCGGTCCTCCCCTGCGAGCGCCACGAAGCGCTTGCCCTTGGCGCGGCCGACGAGCGTCAGGCCCGTCTTGCGGGCGAGCTCCACCCCCCAGGCCGTGAAGCCGGAGCGGGAGACCAGGATCGGGATGCCCATCCGCACGGTCTTGATCACCATCTCGGAGGTGAGCCGGCCCGTCGTGTAGAAGATCTTGTCGCCCCCGGTCTCGCCGTGGCGGAACATCCAGCCCGCGATCTTGTCCACCGCGTTGTGGCGCCCGACGTCTTCCATGTAGACGAGGGGCCGGTCGGCGCGCGCGAGCACGCAGCCGTGGATGGCGCCCGCCTCGAGGTAGAGCGAGGGCGTGGTGTTGATGGCGTGGGTCAGGCGATAGAGCCAGGACGTGCGCAGCTCCGCCTTGGGCAGCCGGACCTCGTCGAGCGCCTCCATGAGGTCGCCGAAGGCCGTCCCCTGCGCGCAGCCGGAGGTCTGGGTGCGCTTCCTGAGCTTGCCCTCGTAGTCGGTCTGGCGCTCCGTGCGCACCACCACGACAGCGAGGTCGTCGTCGACCTCCACCTCCGTGACGACGTCGTCCGGGTGGAGCATGTTCTGGTTCAGGAGATAGCCGATCGCGAGATAGTCGGGATAGTCGCCGATCGTCATCATCGTGACGATCTCCTGGGCGTTGAGGTAGAGGGTCAGCGCCCGCTCCACCGTCACGGCCGTCTCGACCCGCTCCCCGCGCTCGTTCACGCCCGCGACGACTTGCGTGAGGCGGGGGTCGTGCGGGTCGGGGGCGATGAGGAGAGACTGGTCAGCCACCGGGGGAGCTCGATGAAGGGGATCGGCCCGTCGAGGGTGATGGGCATGGGCGTCACCGATCCACCGATTTAGCGCGCATGGCAGCCGACGGGAAGCCCATCGAGGCTTCGCCGCAGCGACTTGACCGAGGATCGACCCGACCCGATCTTGTCGAAACGGGAGATCGCCATGGCCGACGAGCATCCGAGGGAGACGGGCGCGTCCACCGACGAGGAGAGAGTCCGGCGCGCGTTCGCACGGGCGGCGGCACATCGGCCCATCCTCGCGCCCCCCCCTCCCCGTCCGAAGCTCACGTTCGACGAGCTCCTCGTGGAGGTCGACCGGATTCGCGCCATGACGCCGCCGGGGTCCCAGGAGGACAGCGTCGAGATCCTGCGCGCGATCCGGGATGAATAGCGTCGTCCTCGACGCCAGCTTCGTCGTCAAGCTCCTGGCGGACGAGCCGGGGTCCGATCATTGCCGCGCGCTCATGGCGATGATCCGGGGCGCTCGGCGCCTCATGCCGTCCCACGCCGTGGCCGAGATCGTCGAAGTGCTCCGGCGCAAGCTGCGCAAAGGGCTTCTGCCCCGGCGACAGCTTGAGATCGCGGTGGAGGTCCTCCCGTCCATCGCGGACGAGTTGTCTGCGTCGGCGCTGATCCCCGGCGCCGTGGCCATCGCCGACCGGCACGGCATCACCATCTACGACGCGCTCTACGTCGCCGCCGCGGATCAAGCGGGCGCCGTGCTCATCACCGCGGACCTGAAGCTAACCGAGCGCCTCGATGGAAGCGCCTTCGATCACCTGATCCTCGGCGTCGCGCAGGACGGATCGCATCGCGGCCGGGGCTCGATCTAGCCTCGCCCGACGGAACGGCCCCGAAAGGCCCGCCCTCACTCGAACACGATCCGCGGCGCCGCGCGCGCCGCCCCGCCCCCCGACAGCGTCGCCCAGACCTGCCCCGCGATGTCGCGGTAGATCCGCCCGCCCGGCCCGTCAGGGTCCATCGCCACCACCGGCCGGCCCGCGTCCGACATCTCGCGGATCGCCATGGCGAGGGGCACCTCGCCGAGGAACGGCACGCCCAGGCGCTCCGCCTCCCGGCGCGCCCCCCCATGGCCGAAGATGTGGCTCTCCGCCCCGCATCGCGGGCAGACGAAGGTCGCCATGTTCTCGACGATGCCGAGGATGGGCACCTCGACGCGCTTGAACATGGCCACGCCGCGCCGGGCGTCGATGAGCGCCAGGTCCTGGGGCGTCGAGACGATGACGGCCCCCGCGAGCGGGGTGTTCTGGGCCATGGTGAGCTGGGCGTCGCCGGTGCCCGGCGGCATGTCGACCACGAGCACGTCGAGCTCGCCCCAGGCCACCTCCCGCAGCATCTGCGTGATGGCGCTCATCACCATCGGGCCGCGCCAGATCATCGGCGTCTCCTCCTCCACGAGGAAGCCGATGGACATCACCTTGATGCCGTAGCCGTCCAGCGGCTCGAGGATGCGCCCCGAGAGCACGCGCGGCTTGCCGTGCAGGCCGAAGAGCTTCGGCATCGAGGGTCCGTAGATGTCGGCGTCGAGCACGCCGACCTTCAGCCCTTGCGCCCGCAAGCCGAGGGCCAGGTTGCAGGCGGTGGTGGACTTGCCGACGCCGCCCTTGCCCGAGGCCACTGCGATGACGTGCCGCACGCCGGGAATGCCTTGCGCCCTGGGCGAGGGCGCCGTGGCCGGGCGCCCGGGCTGGATGCCGGCACCGGCGGGCGTCTGCGTGACGGGGCCCTTCGGGGGCGCCCGGTCGGCGGTGAGGCTCACCAGCGCCTGGCCGACGCCGGGCAACGCCCGCACCGCGGCCTCCGCGGCCCGGCGCACCTCCTCCATGGCGGAGGCTTCCGACGGGTCGATGGCGATGGAGAACATCACCCGGTCGCCCTCGACGAGGATCTCGGACAGGCGTCCGGACGCGGGCAGCGTGCCGCCGCTCGCCGGCAGGGTCACGGTCTGGAGGGCCTGCAGGACCTGGGCCGGTTGGGTCGACACGCGGAGCGCTCCTTGGCTGACCCGGCTCATGTAGGCGCTGGCGCCCGCCCGGTCGATCCCTGACGCAACGGAAACCATGTCCAGGCCTTGCCGTTGTTTCCACGCTCGCCCGGCCCCGGCCGCGATCGGCGGATGCCGCCCCGCGCGGACGGCCGTCCCCTCGGCCCGGGCATCCGCACACCCCTGCTGAGGAGACCCTACGCCATGCATCACGGCAACCACGACAAAGAGGGCGCGCAGAAGCTCTACGACCTCGTCAAGGACGTGCAGATCTGCATGTTCACCACGGTCGACGAGGACGGCACGCTGCGCTCGCGGCCCATGCACAACCAGACCATCGACGAGAACGGCGACTTCTGGTTCTTCACCAAGGTGCCGTCCGGCAAGACCGCCGAGATCCGCAAGGACCAGCAGGTCAACCTCGCCTTCTCGAACCCCTCCAAGCAGGACTACGTGTCGGTGTCCGGCACCGCCGAGATCATCCGCGACCGCGCCGCCATCGACAAGCACTGGTCGGAGCCCCTGCGCACCTGGTTCCCGGAGGGCAAGGACGATCCCGCCATCGGCCTCATCCGGGTGCGCCCCACCTCCGGCGAGTACTGGGACTCCCCGTCGAGCACGATGCTCCACCTCTACGGCTACGTGAAGGCGGTGGTGACGGGCACGCCCCCGAAGGGCGGCGACGAGGGCAAGGTGAACCTGCGCTGACCCACTCTCCCGGTCGGGCGTGAGGTGCGCCACCCGTCCCCTCGTCATGGCCGGTCCTGTCCTTCGACAGGCTCAGGATGAGGCCGGCCATTCAGGCGTCGGCTGGCGTCTGGGTCCCCGGGTCGAGCCCGGGGACGACAGGTGGGGAGCGATGGAGCGAGCTGGTACGAGCGCGCCACCCTCACCCCCTGGCACTTCGTGCATCCCTCTCCCATCCGGGAGAGGGGAGACCGCGCCCCTTCCCCACCCCTGCCTGTTCCCTTAAGGTCGCGACCCCGCGCCGCATGAGGGTCCGCGATGGTCGACATCGCCACGAGGGTCTATAACCACAACTGGAAGATCGACCCGATCGTCCGCTCCGTCCTGGACACGGACTTCTACAAGCTCCTGATGGCGCAGACGATCTTTCGCCGCCTGCGGGACGTCCGGGTCACGTTCGGGATCCACAACCGCACCCGGGAGGTGCGGCTCGCCGACATCGTCGACGAGGGCGAGCTGCGCGAGCAGCTCGACCACGTGCGCTCGCTTCGCCTCACGCGGGGGGAGTCCACCTGGCTGCGGGGCAACACCTTCTACGGCAAGCGGCAGATGTTCTCGCCGGAGTTCATCGCCTGGCTCGAGGGATTCCGCTTCCCCGACTACCACCTGGAGAAGCGCGAGGGCCAGTACCGGCTCACCTTCGAGGGGCCCTGGATCGAGACCACGATGTGGGAGATCCCGGCGCTCGCCATCCTCAACGAGCTGCGCTCGCGCGGCGTCACCAAGGACATGGGCAAGTTCGAGCTGCAGGTGCTCTATGCCCGGGCCATGACCCGGGTGTGGGAGAAGATCGAGGTCCTGCGCGGCCTCGACGGGCTCTCCATCGCCGATTTCGGCACGCGGCGGCGTCACGGCTTCCTGTGGCAGGACTGGTGCGTCCAGGCCATGATGGAGGGCTTGGGCTCCTCGTTCCTGGGTACCTCGAACTGCCTCATCGCCCTGCGGCGCGAGGCCGAGGCGGTGGGCACCAACGCCCACGAGCTGCCCATGGTCTACGCGGCGCTCAGCGCCACGGACGAGGCGCTTGGCGAGGCCCCCTACCGGGTGCTGGAGGATTGGCAGGAGGACTACGAGGGCAACCTGCGCGTCATCCTGCCCGACACCTACGGCACCACGGGCTTCCTCGCCAAGGCGCCCGACTGGGTCGCGGGCTGGACCGGCATCCGCATCGATTCCAAGGACCCGATCGAGGGCGGCGAGGAGGCGATCGCCTGGTGGCGGGCGCGGGGCCAGAACCCGGAGGAGAAGCTCGCGATCTTCTCCGACGGCCTCGACATCGACCGCATCACGCGGATCCACCGGCACTTCGCGGGGCGCATGCGCATCGGCTACGGCTGGGGCACGCTGCTCACCAACGACTTCCGCGGCCTCGTCGCGGGGGGCGCCCTCGATCCCATCTCCATCGTCTGCAAGGTGATCTCGGTGGACGGGCGCCCGGCCGTGAAGCTGTCCGACAACCCCACCAAGGCGATGGGCCCGCCAGACCAGGTCGAGCGCTACAAGCGCGTCTTCGGCGTCGGCGAGCAGAGCGCGCTGCCCGTGACGGTGTAGGACACGGCCTCGTCCCCGGACGGGGACGAGGCCGTGTCCTACCGGAAGATCCCCGCCACGCCCCCGCCCCCGCCGCCCTGGACGCGCGACAGGCCCTGGCGGGCGGCGGCGTTGCCGGGGTCGACGTTGAGGGCCGCCTGGTAGCTCTCGGCGGCCTGCGCGCGCTGGTTGGTGCGCTCGAAGGCGACGCCGCGCCAGGTCCAGGCCTCGGCGTTGCGGGCGTCCACGTTGAGGGCCGCGTTGAGGTCCTCGATCGCCTTGTCGAACTCGTTCGTCGCGACGAGGCTCTGGCCCCGGGCGGCATAGGGCGCGCCCGCGAAGCCGTTGCGGTCGATGGCCGCGCCGAAATCGAGGATCGCCTCGCGGTGCCGGCCGGTGCGCTGATGGACGAGGCCGCGGGCGTGATAGGCCTCCGCCGATTCCGGATTGAGGCGGATCGCCTGCGAGAGATCGGCGAGCGCCGCGTCCGTGTTGCCCTGCGCGCGCAGGAGGTTGGCGCGGCCGATATAGGCGGAGGCGTAGTTCGGATCGGCGCTGATGGCGCGGCTGAAATCCGCCAGCGCCTGGTCGTTCTTGTTGGTCTGGCGCATGACGAGCGCCCGGTTGGCATAGGCCGGGGCGTAGTTGGCGTCGATCTGGATCGCGCGGTTGAAGTCGCCGAGCGCCTCCGAGTAGCGGCCGATCCGGGCATAGGCCGCGCCGCGGGTGTTGTAGGCGCTGGGATCGCCCGGATTGCGCTGGATGACCTCGGTGAGCGAGGCGATGTTGGCGCCGCTCGCCTCCTTGTTGTCCTCTTCCACCACGGCGACCCGCTGGGCCGGGGGCGTGGCCCGGCTCATCGTGTCGCAGGCGGCCAGCGAGAGCGCCAGCACGGCGCCCAGGGGCGCGAGGCGCGCCAGGGTTCTCTCGGTCATCGGTCTCTCCCGTCCCGGCGGCCGTGAAGCATGGCCGTCTCGGGTCCCCAAAATGCAAGCAGCGCCCCGCTTTCGCCGACGGGCGCCGTGTCGAGGGTCCGGGCCGCTGCCCTGGCGTGAGCGCGGCGTCTCGGTCCCGGTGGATGCGTCGCCGTCGCGCGAGCCGGTGCGGCCTCGCTCCGATCACGGTTCGATATCTGCCCGACGCTTCCGGAAGCGCCTGACAGCGTCCAGGCTGTCGGTCGATCGTGTGCTCCCGCGGAGAACCGGAGCCCGCTTCCCCGCGACACACCCTAGGCCATCGTGGTTGACGAAGCTTGAACGGTCGTCAGCGCGCCGGCTTCGGCTTGGCAGGCAGCAGGCCCTCGCGCTGGAGCTTCTTGCGCACGAGCTTGCGGGCGCGGCGCAGGGCCTCGCCCCGCTCGCGGGCCCGCTTCTCGGAGGGCTTCTCGTAGTGCCCGCGAAGCTTCATCTCGCGGAAGACACCCTCGCGCTGCAGCTTCTTCTTGAGAGCCCGCAGCGCCTGATCGACGTTGTTTTCCCGGACGAGAACCTGCACGCGCCTGCTTCCTTCGTTGCTGACCAGACCCGGTTGCGAATAGACTGGCGGCGCGACCCGGGGGCCACGCGCACCTGGGGCGGGGTCGTTAGCAGAGTCGCCGCGATCTGTCCACATGGCCGCGCCCTCCCGGCCGCATCCGGAACCCGTCATGACGTCGAATCCATCGCCCGGCGCCTTCGCGGCTCTCCAGCGCGCGCGCATTCGGGCGAGCGAATTGTCCGAGAGCGCCTTCGCCGAGGTCGAGGAGCGCTTCGCCCGGGGATTGCCCTACGAGGACGCCAAACGGGTCGTGCTGGAAGAGCGCGTGCCCGGGATCTTGGCCGAGCACGGCGAGGAGGTCGCCGACATGATGATCGAGGCCGTGATGGCGGTGCCCCTGGGCGGCGTCGATCCCAAGGCCAAGGCCGCCCACGCCAAACGGCGCTGGCGCGCCCTGGTCGAGGCGCACGTGGCGGCGGGCGGGCGGGCGCCGAGCACCCTGGAGCAGCGGCTCCACGACTGGTTCGGGATCGTGCCGCGGCGGATGCGGCGCTAGAGCGTTTTCGCGTGAGGTGGACCCGGCTCGCGTGAAGAGGACGCGAACACGCAAGAACGAGAGCCGATTCCGTGTCGACGGAAACGGCGCAAGATGCCCCGCGACGCTTTCGGAACCGCCGACGTCTGCGCGCCGCACGCTCGAACGCGCCTCACGCCACCTTCATGGCCTCGGCCCGGATCTCCTCGGTGAGCTGCGCCTTCAGCCCCACGAAATCGGGGCTCGTCTTCATGGTGTAGTGGCGCGGATGGGGGAGGTCGACGGGGATGTCGGCCTTGATGCGGCCGGGGCGGGCCGTCATCACCACGACGCGGGAGGCCATGAAGATCGCCTCCTCGATGTCGTGGGTGACGAACAGCACGGTCTTCCGCTCGCGCTCCCAGATGCCCAGGAGCAACTCCTGCATCAGGGCCCGGGTCTGGTTGTCG
The DNA here is from genome assembly GCA_035628475.1 of Salinarimonas sp. GTDB lineage: Bacteria > Pseudomonadota > Alphaproteobacteria > Rhizobiales > Beijerinckiaceae > Salinarimonas_A. The sequence goes on from DASPJU010000059.1 coordinate 8,762, forward strand.
AGCGCCCCGAAGGGCTCGTCCAGGAGAAGGATCTTGGGATCGTTGGCAAGCGCCCGCGCGATGGCCGTGCGCTGCTGCATGCCCCCCGACAGCTGCTTGGGATAATGATCGGCGAAATCCGCGAGGCCCACCCGCTCCAGATAGGCCGCCGCGATCTCGCGCCGGCGCGCGTCCGGGACGCCCCGCTCGCGCAGGCCGAAGGCGACGTTCTGGGCGACGGTGAGCCAGGGGAACAGGGTGTAGGACTGGAACACCATGCCCCGGTCGGCCCCGGGGCCGCGCACCTCGCGCCCGTCCAGCAGAACCCGTCCGGCGCTCGGCCGGTCGAGGCCGGCCACGATGCGAAGCAACGTCGATTTCCCGCAGCCCGACGGCCCGAGCACGGTGATGAAGTCGTTCTCGGCGACCGAGAGCGCGGTGGGTTCCAGCGCCCGCACCGGCGCGCCGCCGCGCTGGCCCGGGAAGACGCGGGAGACGGCGTCGACGAGGAGCTTGGGGGTCATGGCGTCTCCCCCCTCCCCCTTGTGGGGAGGGGTTGGGGGTGGGGGTCGAAACGTCGGAGCCGATGGCGAGGAAGGGAGCACGCCCGCTCGTACAGCCCCTTTCGGGACTGACGGCGGGCGGCGTCCCGACCCCCACCCCCGGCCCCTCCCCACAAGGGGGAGGGGGATCGTGCCCCTCTCACGCCAGCCTCCACGGAAACAGCGCCCGGTTCAGCGCCTTGAAGGCGAAGTCCGAGACGAGGCCGATGACGCCGATGACGATGATGCCGAAGATGATCTGGCCCGTGGCGAGCAGCGCCTGGCTCGCGATAATCATGTAGCCGATCCCGGAGGACGAGCCGATGAACTCGGCCACGATCACGTAGGTCCAGGCCCAGCCCAGCACGAGGCGCAGGATCTCGGCGATCTCGGGGGCGGTGGCGGGCAGGAGGACGCGGCGCACGACGCTGCCGTTGGAGGCGCCGAGCGTATAGGCGGCCTCCACGAGGTCGCGCCGGGTCTGGCCCACCGCGACCGCCACCATGAGCACGATCTGGAACACCGAGCCCATGAAGATCACGAGGAGCTTCTGCGCCTCGCCGATGCCCGCCCACAGGATGAGGAGCGGCACGAAGGCCGAGGCCGGAAGGTAGCGCGCGAAGGAGACGAAGGGCTCGACGAAGGCCTCCACCGGCTTGTAGGCGCCCATGACGATGCCCAGCGGCACGCCGATCAGCGCCGCGATGACGAAGCCCCCCACCACCCGCCAGATCGTGATGCCGATGTCGACGTGGAAGTCGAACCGCGTGAGCAGGATCCAGCCGTCCTGTAGCATGGTGAGCGGGTCGGCGAGGAACGTCTTCGAGACATAGCCGCCGAAGGTCGCGTAAGCCCAGGCCGCGACGAACAGCACGAAGAACGCCGTCCCGAGGAGGAGGCGCGCGGCGGGGGAGACGGGCTCGAGGGGGCGGGGCATGGCGGAGGTCCTCCCCTCCCCCGGATGGGAGAGGGGCCGGGGTGAGGGTGGCCAGATCGGAGCGTTCGCTGAACGTCTCCACTTGTCATGGCCGGGCTTGACCCGGCCATCCGGCCTACGCGCGAGCCTGGATCCCCGGGACAAGCCCGGGGATGACACGAGGTGCGGCGGCGAGGTGGTGCGCTCTGGTCCAAGCGCCGGCACCCTCACCCCCGACCCCTCTCCCATCCGGGAGAGGGGAGCGGCGCGCCTACTGGATGAACCGGGTGTCCACGAGGCTCTTGATGTCGGGCTTCTGCTTGATGATGCCGACCTCGAGCAGCAGGTCGGCGGCCTCGTTGGAGAAGCGCTCCCACTCGCCGGCGAAGAACGCCTTGTTGGCCTCGCGATCCTGCCAGCGCAGGAACTTCGCCGAGTTGCCGAACTGCTCGCCCGTCTGCTTCACGTCGGCGCCCATGATCTCGTAGGCCTTGGCCTGGTCCTTGGAGATCATCTCCACGGCCTCGAAATACGAGTCCGCGAGCGCCTTGGCGGCGCGGGCGTTCTCCTCCAGGAACTTCGGGGTGCAGCCGAAGGTGTCCATGATCATCGGGTAGTCGAGGGTGGTGGCGATGATCTTGCCCGCCTGCGGCGCGGCGCGCACCGAGGACAGATAGGGCTCGTAGGTCATGGCGGCGTCGTTCTGGCCGGCGATGAAGGCCTGCGCGGCGGGCCCCGGCTCGAGGTTGACGACGCGCACGTCGCGCACCGACAGGCCGTTCTTCTTGAGGAACCAGGCCAGGGTGAAATAGGGGGCTGTGCCCGGCGCCGAGGCCGCCACGGTCTTACCCTTGAGGTCCTTGATCGAGGCGACGTCGTTGCGCACCGCCATGCCGTCGGCGCCGTAGGACTTGTCGAGCTGGAAGATCTGCTTGGTGGCGACGCCGTTGGCGTTCCAGGCCACCCAGGTCTCCACCGTGGTGGCGGCGCACTGGATGTCGCCCGACGCGATGGCGAGATGCCGGCTCGCCTGGGGGATCTTGCGGATGGTGACGTCGAGGCCGTTCTTCTTGAAGATCCCGGCTTCCTTGGCCAGCGTCAGGGGCGCGAAGCCCGTCCAGCCCGAGATGCCGATCGAGACCTTGGTCTCCTGCGCCACGGCGCCCGCGACCCCGGCCAGCAGCGCCGCGACGCCCAGCCCGATGGATGCCCAAATCCTCATCCCACGCTCCCCTGTCGTCCTTGTGCAGGGCAGCATGGCAGCACGGCCGTTGGGGCCTGTCAAATGTCTAGACATAAGGGTCCCGAGGCGGCCGCTACGCCCGCTCCCCGCCCCAGGCCGGGTCGGCCAGGATCTCGCTCCCGTGCTCGCCCAGCCGCGGCGAGGGACGGCTCGCGGCCAGCGGCACGCCGTCCAGCACGATGGGCGAGCGCACGCCCGGGATCGTGCCGCCGGCCGCCGCCTCGCTCGGCAGGTCGAGGCGCAGGCCCCGGTGGATCACCTGGGGATCGGCGAACACGTCCGCCACGGAGTTGATGGGCCCCGCCGGCACGCCCTCGCGCTCCAGCGCCGCGAGCAGCTCGGCGCGGGTCCAGCGGGCGGTGAGGTCCGAGAGCAGGGGCGCGAGGGTCTCGCGATGGCGCACGCGGTCCGCGTTGCCGGCAAAGCGCGGGTCGGCGCCGAGCTCCGGCGCGCCGAGCACGCCGACGAAGCGCCGGTACTGCCCGTCATTGCCCACCGCCACGATCACGTGCCCGTCCGCCACGGGAAAGACCTGGTAGGGCACGATGTTGGGATGCGCGTTGCCCATGCGCCGGGGCGGGGCGCCGGAGGCGAGGTAGTTCATGGCCTGGTTGGCGAGGACGCCCACCTGCGTGTCGAGGAGCGCCATGTCGACATGCCCGCCCTCCCCCGTGAGGTCGCGCCGGCGCAACGCCGCCTGGATGCCGATCACGGCATAGACCCCCGTGAAGATGTCGGCGAACGCCACGCCGATCTTCTGCGGCTCCCCGTCGGGGGCGCCCGTGAGGTCCATGATGCCGCCCATCCCCTGGATCATGAAGTCGTAGCCGGCGCGAGCCGCATAGGGGCCGTCCTGGCCGAAGCCCGTGATGGAGCAATAGATCAGGCGCGGGTTGACGGCGCGCAGCGACTCCCAGTCGAGGCCGTACTTCTTGAGGCCCCCGACCTTGAAGTTCTCGATCAGCACGTCGGCGTGCGCGGCGAGCCGGCGCACGACGGCCCGGCCCTCGGGCTTCTCGAAATCAGCCGCGATGGAGCGCTTTCCCCGGTTGCAGCCGTGGAAGTAGGCCGCCGAGAGATGGCCGCCGTCGGCCGCCTCGACGAAGGGCGGGCCCCAGGCGCGGGTGTCGTCGCCCGCGCCCGGCCGCTCGACCTTGACGACGTCGGCCCCGAGATCGGCGAGCGTCTGGCCCACCCAGGGCCCGGCGAGGATGCGGGCGAGCTCCAGGACGCGCAGGCCGGCAAGCGGCCGGGGATCAGTCGGTGGCATGGTCGACGGCCTCGAAGGCGAGGAGGTGCAGGGCGTAGATCTCGAGGGTGCGCCGGCCCAGGAAGCCGATCGCGGGGACGAGGGCCGCCGGGGGCTGCGCCCGCGACACCGCCCGCGAGAAGCCTCCGAGCAGCACCGTCTCGGCGCCGACGATGAGGGCGAGCGCGAAGGCCTCGGCGAGGCCGAAGCTGAAATCGAAATGC
>DASPJU010000060.1:0-3391 GCA_035628475.1 Salinarimonas sp.
CTCGTCCCGCATGCGGGACGAGGGGTGGGTGTCAGCCGGCCTGTAAGCCGGGTTCTGTAGGGCCCGAGGTCTCCCTCGGGCTGGCGGCCATTCCTCTGGGACGATCGTCGCCGACCGCCTCGAGCAACCAACCCGGGCGACTGGGCTGAAAGCGGGCCCTGGCGGCCTTGGCCGCCGCGCCGCCCCTATTCGGTCTTGCTCCCGGTGGGGTTTGCCGTGCCGTCCGCGTTACCGCGTCCGCGGTGCGCTCTTACCGCACCCTTTCACCCTTGCCCCGGACGGATCCGGGGCGGTCTGCTTTCTGTGGCACTGTCCCTGGGGTCGCCCCCGCCGGATGTTGTCCGGCACCGTGCTTCCATGGAGCCCGGACTTTCCTCCCCGGGACGGATCCCGGAGCGGCCGCCCGGCCGGCTGACGGGGCGCATGTGGGCCGGGCCGGGGCGAGGCGTCAAGAGCGCAGGCCGAGGAAGGGGCCGCGGAGGGGTCAATCCGCGCTCGCGGTGAGCAGCTTCACCTTGCCGCAATAGGTCTGGGCGGCCTTGGTCATGCGCTCCGCGCGCAGGCCCGCCTGGTAGCGCAGGATCGTGCCGCAGGTGTCGCCGCCCGCGCGCTCATAGGCTTGGGCGAGGTACTTGAAACCGAAGCGCAGGTTGATCTCGGGATCGAGCAGGGCGGCGGGCGCGCCCGTGAATCCGAGGCTGCGCGCGGTCCGGTGGTTGATCTGGGTGAGGCCCATATTGGGGCCGTTGCGGGCGGCCGGATTGTAGCGGCTCTCGATGCGCACCACCGCCTCGGCGAGGGCGGGCGGCAGGCCCTGCGCCTCGGCGTGGCGCTGGATGAGCGGACGGATCGCCGCGGCCCGCGCGAGATCGTGGCCGATGCGGTGGGGGCCGTAGCGTTCCCGACCCCGCTTGGGGCGAGCCTCGGGCGCGATCGCGACGGGCTCGGCGGATGCCGCCTCGACCGGCGCCACGACCTCGGCTTCGACCGCCTCCTCGATCAAGGGTCGCCCCGCCGCGTCGTTCTCGGCGAGGCCGGGCGCGACGGTCAGTGTCGTCAAGGTGAAGCCGAGCAGCATGGCGGCTGCCCGAGGCCGGCGAGAGATCATGGAGGGAGGTCCGCCCCTGGTGTACGATCCCTGCCCGCTCGGCTTCAAATGAGGCGAAATCAAGATACGATCCGACAACCCGGCCGGCTTCGATGCTCACCATTTGTGAACGATGATGTACGGGGACGCCAGCCCGCGAGAGCTGCCTGAGCCGAAACGCTTGTCCGAGCAGGGTGTTGGGGCGCCGCCGCACTGGTCTGGCGCCGTTCCGCCGGCAGGGTGCCCGCGGACGCGTGTGGAACTGCACAGCTGCGAGCGAGTTGGCGTGGTCGTTAGATGCGGCTAAGGTGCCAGGAACCGTCGCAGGGCACACCCCCAACGGTCGAAGAGGACAGTTCGATGAAGAAGTTCATGACTCTCGCTGCCGCCGGCGCGCTCACGCTCTCGGTCGCGGCCTGCAACACCCCCGGCGAGCGCGCGGCCGGCGGCGCCGTGATCGGCGGCGTCACGGGCGCGGCGGTCGGCGCGGCGGTCGGCGGCGGCCGCGGCGCGGTGGTCGGCGGCCTGCTGGGCGCGGGCGCGGGCGCGGTGGTGGGCGCCGGCACGGCCCCGGCCAATGCCTGCCCCTACGGCGCCTATCAGGGCCGGGATGGACGAATCTACTGCTACTGAGCCACTCTTTCGAGCGGTTCGGACGGCCGGGACCCCGCGGTCCCGGCCTTTTTTGCGCGCGGGCGGTCCATGGCGGGTAGCGGCATCTGGGGGAAGATCGGCGGCGCGGGCCTGGGCCTCGCGCTGGGAGGACCGCTCGGCGGCCTGATGGGCGCGCTCGCGGGCCATGTCCTCGTCGACCGCGAGGGCGCGGTGCTGGGCGCGCCGCCGCGCGACGTGGTCTTCACCACGGGTCTCGTGGCCCTGGCCGCCAAGATGGCGAAGTCCGACGGGGTCGTGACCCGCTCGGAGCTGGACGTCTTCCGGCGCATCGTCGACGTTACTGACGAGGACAGGGCGCGCGTGGAGCGCCTGTTCGACCTCGCCAAGAGCACCACCGCCGGCTTCGAGGCCTATGCGTCGCAGGTCGCCGAGGCCTTCCGCGACGAGCCGAAGCTCCTGGAGGACCTGCTCGACGGGCTCTTCCACATCGCCAAGGCCGACGGCGCGGTGCACGAGCGCGAGCTTGCCTATCTCCAGTCCGTCTCCGGGATCCTCGGTTTCGACGAGACCGCCTTCGAGCGGGTGCTCGCGCGCCACGTGCGGGTCAAGGACGACCCCTACCTGGTGCTGGGCGCCGACCGGGAGATGAGCGACGAGGCGCTGCGCCGCCATTACCGCGCGCTGGTCAAGGACATCCACCCCGACCGGCAGATCGCCCGCGGCCTGCCGCCCGAGGCCGTGCGGATCGCCACCGACCGGCTCGCGGCCGTCAACGCCGCCTGGGAACGCATCCGCTCGGAGCGCGGTTTGAGCTGATCGCGCGAGGTCCCAGTGAGCGAGCAGCCCAAGCCCGAAAGCCCTGTCGCCGCCAAGGTCTTCCCCTCGCCCAATCACGGCGAGCGCCGGGACGGGCGGGTGCCCGACATGCTGGTCCTGCACTATACGGGCATGCCGGTGGACGGGGAGGCGCTGCAATGGCTGTGCAACCCGGTCTCCAACGTGTCGTGCCATTATTTCGTGTTCCCGGACGGCCGCGTCCTCCAGCTGGTGCCGGAGGGCCGTCGCGCCTGGCACGCGGGCGCGGGAGGCTGGGGCGAGGACGCGGACGTCAATTCCTGCTCGATCGGCATCGAGATCGCGCATCCCGGCCATGACGGCGGGCTGCCGCCCTACCCGGACGCCCAGATCGACGCCGTGGAGCGCCTGTGCCTCGACCTCGTCCGACGCTGGCGCATCCACCCCGATCGGGTGCTGGCCCATTCCGACACCGCCCCCGACCGCAAGCGCGATCCGGGCGAGACCTTTCCCTGGGAGCGGCTGCACCGTGCGGGCGTCGGCCATTGGGTGCGCCCCGCCCCGCTCTCGGACGGGCGCTTCTTCGCCCGCGGCGACCGGGGCACGCCCATCGAGGCGCTCCAGGCCATGCTGGTGCTCTACGGCTACCATCTGCCGGTGACGGGCGCCTTCGACGAGGCGACCGAGCGCGTGGTCACGGCCTTCCAGCGCCATTTCCGCCCCGAGCGGGTCGACGGCGTCGCGGACGCGTCCACCATCACCACGCTGCGCGACCTCATCGCGGCGAGGCCCGGCCCGGGGGTTTGAGGGGGGAGAGCGCTGCCCCCTGTCGTTCCGGGCTTACCCCTCCGGGCTGCCCCGGAATGACAGGGGGTTCACCCTTCAAAGCCTTGG
>DASPJU010000061.1:0-7726 GCA_035628475.1 Salinarimonas sp.
GCGCTCCGCCTGCAGGCGGTCCAGGGCGGCTTGGAAGAAGGGCGTGTAGTCCATGACCTCACCGGGGGATGAGCGCGTCCGGTCCCGAACGCTTGGGGCACGATGACGTTGCGTGCGCCTTTGCGCCTTGATGCCGATCAATCTATGGTCGGCCGCGCAAGTTTTTTAGCACCCCTGGCCCCGCGCGCCAGGGCACGGGCGGCATGGCGACCATGCGTCGCTGGGGATGGAGCCACCATGAACGACCGAGCCGACCGGCTGAAGGCGGCCCTGCGGGAGAACCTGAAGCGGCGCAAGGCCCAGGTCCGGGCCCGCGCCGCGGACGCCAAGACCGACGCCGACGGCGAGCCGGGCCCGCGACGGGATCAAAGTTCCCGATCCGAGCGTTGACGGCGCGCTTCCCAAGGCCCGCATCCGACGGGCCCTCCCACCGAACACGAGCCGAGGACCACCGATGGACCGCATTCTGATCCGGGGCGGCGGCCCCCTTGAGGGCACGATCCCGATCTCGGGCGCCAAGAACGCCGCCCTGCCGCTCATGACGGCGAGCCTGCTCACCGACGAGACCCTGGAGCTCGTCAACGTGCCGCGCCTCGCCGACGTGGGCCTGCTCCTGCGCATCCTCGGCAATCACGGCGTCGACCACATGATCGCCGGCAAGCGCCCGGGCGAGACACAGGAGACGGGCCAGACCATCCGGCTCTCCGCCCGCACCATCATCGACACCACCGCTCCCTACGAGCTCGTCTCGCGCATGCGGGCGAGCTTCTGGGTGATTGGGCCCCTCGTGGCGCGCTTGGGGGAAGCGCGGGTCTCCATGCCGGGCGGCTGCGCCATCGGCACGCGCCCCGTCGACCTCCTGCTCTACGCGCTGGAGCAGCTCGGCGCCGAGATCGACATCGACGGCGGCTACGTGCTGGCCCGCGCTCCCAAGGGGCTGCGCGGCGGCGAGATCAACTTCCCGAAGGTGACGGTGAGCGGCACCCATACGGCGCTGATGGCCGCGACGCTGGCGCAGGGCACCACCGTCATCGAGAACGCGGCCCGCGAGCCGGAGGTGACGGACCTCGCCGACTGCCTCATCGCCATGGGCGCGAAGATCCAGGGCGCGGGCCAGTCCCGCATCGTGATCGAGGGCGTGACGCGCCTGCACGGGGCCACCCACGAGGTGGTGCCCGACCGGATCGAGACCGGCACCTACGCCATGGCGGCGGCCATGACGGGCGGCGACGTCACGCTCACGCATACCCGCCCCGAGCTCCTCGAATCGGCCCTCGACATCCTGCGCCAGACCGGTACCGAGGTGACGGGCGTGAACGGCGGCATCCGGGTGCGCCGCAAGGGCCAGCCCCTGGAGGCCGTGGACGTCACGACCGATCCCTATCCGGGCTTCCCGACCGACCTCCAGGCGCAGTTCATGGCGCTCATGACCCGCGCCAAGGGCACCTCGCGGATCCGCGAGACGATCTTCGAGAACCGCTTCATGCACGTGCAGGAGCTCGCGCGCCTGGGCGCCAAGATCGGCCTCCAGGGCGACACGGCGGTGGTCACGGGCGTGAGCTCGCTGAAGGGAGCGCCCGTCATGGCCACCGACCTTCGCGCCTCCGCCTCGCTGGTGATCGGCGGCCTCGTGGCCGACGGCGAGACCAACATCCAGCGCGTCTACCACCTCGACCGAGGCTTCGAGGCGCTGGAAGCCAAGCTCGGCCGCTGCGGGGCGGTGGTGGAGCGCATCCGGGCGTGAGGCGGTGGCTCCCCTCTCCCATGGGAGAGGGGAGTTAAGCCTCCGCCGCCTCGATCTCCCCGCTCACCGCCAGCCATTCCTCCTCCGCCTTGGCCAGCGCCTCGGCGGCTTCCGCGCGCATGCGGGAGAGGTCGGCGGCCTTGGCCGGGTTCTGCTGGTAGGCGGTGCCGTCGGAGAGCGCCGCGTCGACCTTCGCGATGGCCTCCGTGAGCTTCCCCATCCGGGTCTCCAGCCCCGATAGCCGCTTGCGCAGGGGCGCGAGGGCGGCGCGGCGCTCGGCCGCCGCGCGGCGGTCGTCGGTGCGGGTGGGGCGCTCGGCTTCCGTGCGCGTCGAGGCCTCGGGGTCGAGGCCCCCCGCGAGTACGAGGCGGCGATAGTCGTCCATGTCGCCGTCGAAGGGCTTCACGGAGCCGTTCGCCACGAGCCAGAGCCGGTCCGCGCAGGCCTCGATGAGGAAGCGGTCGTGGCTCACCAGGATCACCGCCCCCTCGAAATCGTTGATGGCCTCCATGAGCGCCGCGCGGCTGTCGATGTCGAGGTGGTTGGTGGGCTCGTCGAGGATGAGGAGATGGGGCCCGCCGAAGGCCGCGATCCCCATGAGCAGGCGCGCCTTCTCGCCGCCCGACAGGTTCGAGACGGGCGTCTCGGCCTTGGCGGCGGGAAAGCCCAGGGCCGCCGTCCTGGCGCGCACGCGCGCCTCCGTCTCGCCGGGCATCAGCGCCCGCACGTGGTCGACGGGGGTGGCGGCGGGGTTGAGCTCGTCGAGCTGGTGCTGGGCGAAATAGGCCACTCCCATCTTGCCGGAGCGGCGCACCTCGCCCCGGGCCGGGGGAAGGCGCCCGCCCACCAGCTTGCAGAAGGTGGACTTGCCGTTGCCGTTGGCGCCGAGCAGCGCGATGCGGTCGTCGGGAAGGAGCGTGAGGTTGATGCGGTCGAGCACCACCCGGTCGCCGTAAGCCGCGGTCGCGCCCTCGATGGCGATGAGCGGGGGAGCGAGCGCCCGGGCGGGGGAGGGGAGGTGGAAGGGCGTCACCTCCTCGTCGACGATGGCCGCGATGGGCTGGAGCTTCTCCAGGCGCTTCATGCGCGACTGGGCCTGGCGGGCCTTCGAGGCCTTGGCGCGGAAGCGGTCCACGAAGGCCTGGAGGTGCTTCCGCTCCGCCTCCTGCTTCACCCGGGCCTTGGCCTGGAGCGCCTGCTTCTCGGCGCGCTGGCGCTCGAAGGAGGAATATCCGCCGCGATAGAGGGTGAGCCGGGCGTCCTCGAGATGGAGGATGTGGTCGACGCAGGTGTCGAGCAGGTCGCGGTCGTGGCTGATCACGAGCACCGTGTGGGGGTAGCGCCCGAGGAAGTCGTAGAGCCAGAGCGTGCCCTCGATGTCGAGATAGTTGGTGGGCTCGTCGAGCAGGAGCAGGTCGGGCTCGGCGAAGAGCACGGCCGCGAGCGCCACCCGCATGCGCCAGCCTCCCGAGAAGGCGGCGCAGGGGCGGGCCTGGGCGGCCGCGTCGAAGCCCAGGCCGTGCAGGATCGCGGCGGCGCGGGCGGGGGCGGAATGGGCGCCGATATCGGCGAGGCGGGTCTCGATCTCGGCCCGGCGCAGGCCGTCGGCGTCCTCGGCCTCGGCCATCAGCGCCGCGCGCTCGGTGGCGGCCGCCAACACCACGTCGAGGAGGGTCTCGGGGCCGCCCGGCGCCTCCTGCGCCACCGCGCCGATGCGCAGCCCTCTGGGCAGGCTCACCGTGCCGCTCTCGGGCGACACGTCGCCGAGCAGGATGCGGAAAAGGGTGGTCTTGCCGGTGCCGTTGCGGCCGACGAGCCCGACCCGGGCACCGGCCGGGAGCGAGAAGCCCGCCTTCTCGAGCAGGAGGCGCGGGCCGATCCGATAGGTGAGGTCGCTGACGGAAAGCATGCGCCCTCATGCCCCGAGCTTTCCCGGTGGACAACCCAGGGCCCGCCGCCGGGGCCGCCAGAATCGCCCTAAACAGGGCTCGCGTGCGGCCCCGCACGTCGGGAGCGCCCGATTTCGGCCAAGGTTCCGTCATCGGCGCGCCGTGGCGGTGCCGATGCTGGTTCGCGTGCCCGCCCGCCGATTCGCCCACCCCCGGTGCGAAAATCCCATGTCGACCCGCGCTCAACGCCTGTCCCTGGCCGCCCTGCTGCTCGCGCTCGGCTCACTTGCCCTCGGCATCGCGGCGGCCGTCGAGGCGCTCGCGCACCACCCGGGCAGCCATGCCCGGCGCGACGGCGCCGGCTTCGTGCGCCTGGAGGCGGTGGCGGCGGTGCCGGACGGCTGCACCACGATCGGGGCGGTGGAGCCCGGCACGCCGCCGGGCGTCGGCGCGCCGCCCAACGCCGCGCCGGTGACGGTGCGCCTGGCGCGCCCGGCGGGGGTGCCCTGCACCCAGGCCGTCGGCAGCGTGCGGCGCGACGCGGTGCTCAAGGTGCCCGCCGAGCGCTCCGTCCTGCATCTCTTCGTGGTCGGCCCGGACGGCCGGGTCGCTTCCTCCGAGCGCGTCCCGATCCAGCCCTGAGGCGCCCCCCACGTCAACCACTCCACCGGGAATCGTGGCCGTGGCCTTGACCATCCGTCCCGCGCGCGCGACACAATGGGGCGCAGGGGCAGATCATGGCACGGCTCGCGGGCATTCCGTTCTTCAAGGACGCGGGGATCGAGCTCTCGCCATTCGAGAGCCGGTCCCGCTGGCGCCGCTTCGACACGGACGAGATCCTCGTCGACTTCGACGAGGAATCGACCGACGTCTACTTCATCGTCGCGGGCGAGGTGCGCATCCTCATCCGCACGCCCGCCGGCAAGGAGGTCATCCTCGGCGAGATGCGGGCGGGGCAATATTTCGGCGAGCTCTCGGCCATCGACGGGGTGCGCCGCTCCGCCAATGTCACGGCGCTCACCCGGGGCGAGCTGTGCGTGATGCCCGCAGGCGTGTTCCGGGAGATGGTCAACGCCTCGCCGGTGGTCAACGACCGCCTCCTGCGCCTGCTGACCGCCCGCGTGCGCGAGCTCAACGGCCGCCTCATGGAGCAGGCGGTGCTCGACCTGCGCCATCGCCTCTACGCCGAATTGCTGCGCATGTCGGTGCCGCGCGCGCAGGGCGGGACCGAGCGCGTCGTCACGCCCCCGCCCTACCACCACATCCTCGCGGCCCGCATCGGCTGCCGCCGCGAGCAGGTGACGCGCGAGTTCACCGCCATGACCGGCGAGGGTCTCATCGAGCGCACCCGCGGCGCCCTGGTGCTCAAGCGCCCCGAGGTGCTTCAGGCCCGGGTGCAGGAGGCCATGCGCGAGGACGCGTGAGAGGCTGTCATCCCCGGCCGGAGGCGGCATGTCCGCCGCAGGGGAAGGGGATCCAGCGCAAGAGATGATGTCGCGCAGCGACACATTCGGCCCCGCAAAGGGACCCTGGACGGGCGACACGCGCGCCTGCGGCGCAAGGTCGTCGCGCTGGATCCTCTTCCCCTGCGCCCCGACGGGCTCCGGCCAGGGATGACAGGTGGAGCAAGCCGCTCGGTTGCGATAGGCTAACCCATGCACTGGACCGACGACGCCCTCGTGCTCGGCGCCCGCCGCCACGGCGAGGCCGGCGTCGTGCTGGAGCTCCTCACCCGGGCGCACGGGCGCCATCTGGGCCTCGTCCACGGGGGGCGCTCGCAAAAGCTCCAGCCCGTGCTCCAGCCGGGCAACTCGGTCCAGGCGACCTGGCGGGCGCGGCTCGACGAGCAGCTCGGCACCTTCGCGGTCGAGCCCCTGACCTCGCGCGCCGCCCGCCTCATCGCCTCGCCGCTGGCGCTCGCCGGCATCGCGACGCTCACCGCGCAGCTGCGGCTCCTGCCCGAGCGCGATCCCCATCCCCACCTCCACGCCATGGCGGAGGCGCTCGCCGACCATCTCGACGAACCGGACCTGGCGGGGCCGCTCTTCGTGCGCTTCGAGCTGGCGCTGCTCGCTGAGCTCGGCTTCGGCCTCGATCTCGCGGCCTGCGCGGCCACCGGCGCGACGCGGGACCTGGCCTATGTCTCCCCGAGGAGCGGGCGCGCCGTCTCGGCCGGGGCCGGGGAGCCCTATCGGGACCGGCTGCTCGCCCTGCCGGGCTTCCTCGTCGGCCAGCCGCGGGGCAACCGGCCGTCTCCGGAGGAGATCGCGCAGGGCTTCGCGCTCACGGGCTATTTCCTCGACCGCTGGGTGCTCGATCCGCTGGGCCAGCGCCTGCCCGACGAGCGCGCGCGCTTCGTCGCACGGGCGGTCGCGGCCGCCGAATGATTTGTTCCCGTTTTGTTTCTGCTCTATGATGAGCGCGACCCAATCCTGATATGTCCCGGTCCGCGCGATCCGCGCCGCGGGACCCGATTCGCCGTGAAGGAGAGCCCATGGGCAAGCCGGTCGATCCGCCGTCATCGGACGGCGTCGAGAGCATCAACCTGAAGGACGCGCTCGAGGAGCGCTACCTCGCCTATGCGCTCTCGACCATCATGCACCGGGCGCTGCCGGACGCCCGCGACGGGATGAAGCCCGTCCACCGCCGCATCCTGCATGGCATGAACCTGCTGCGCCTCAATCCCGGCGGGCCGTTCAAGAAGTCCGCCAAGGTGGTGGGCGACGTGATGGGCTCGTTCCATCCCCACGGCGACCAGGCGATCTACGACGCGATGGTGCGCCTGGCCCAAGACTTCGCCTCGCGCTACCCGATGGTCGACGGCCAGGGCAATTTCGGCAACATCGACGGCGACTCGGCCGCCGCCTACCGCTACACGGAGGCGCGGCTCACGGAGGTCGCGCGCCTGATGCTGGCGGGCATCGACGAGGACGCGGTCGACTTCCGGGCCAACTACGACGGCACCACGAGCGAGCCCGTGGTGCTGCCCGCCGCCTTCCCGAACCTGCTCGCCAACGGCGCCCAGGGCATCGCGGTGGGCATGGCGACCTCGATCCCGCCCCACAACGCCTCGGAGCTCTGCGACGCGGCGCTCTACCTGATCGCCCATCCGGGCGCGACCTCCGACCAGCTCCTCCATTTCGTGCCCGGCCCCGACTTCCCGACGGGCGGCGTCGTGGTGGACTCGAAGGAGGCGATCGCCGAGGCCTATCGCACGGGCCGCGGCTCGTTTCGCGTGCGCGCCCGCTGGGCCAAGGAGGACACGGGCCGCGGCACCTGGGCGATCGTCGTCGACCAGATCCCCTACGGCGTCCCGAAGTCCCGCCTCATCGAGAAGATCGCCGAGCTCCTGCAGGAGAAGAAGCTGCCGCTGCTCGCCGACGTGCGTGACGAGTCGGCGGAGGACGTGCGCGTGGTGCTGGAGCCGCGCTCGCGCACCGTCGACCCGACGATCCTGATGGAATCGCTGTTCAAGCTCACCGAGCTGGAGAGCCGCTTCCCCCTGAACGTGAACGTGCTGGTCGGCGGCACGGTGCCCCGGGTGATCGGGCTGGCCGAGTGCCTGAAGGAGTGGGTCGACCACCGCCGCGACGTGCTCCGGCGTCGCTCGCGCTTCCGGCTGGCGCAGATCGAGCGGCGGCTGGAGATCCTGCGCGGCCTGCTCATCGTCTATCTCGACCTCGACCGGGTGATCCGCATCATCCGCGAGGAGGACGAGCCGAAGGCGGAGCTGATGCGCGTCTTCGAGCTCACCGAGCTCCAGGCCAACGCCATCCTCGACACCCGGCTGCGGAGCTTGCGCAAGCTGGAGGAGATGGAGCTCAAGCGCGAGCTCGACGCGCTCACCGTCGAGAAGGCGGACCTGGAGGGGCTCCTCGAGTCGGAACCCAAGCAGTGGAAGCGGGTCGCGGCCGAGATCCGCGAGGTGCGCAGGACCTTCGGCCCCGAGACCCCGCTCGGCCGGCGCCGCACCGCCTTCGCGGACGCCCCCGTCACCTCGGAGATCGACTTCGCCGAGGCGCTGGTCGAGCGCGAGCCCGTGACCGTGATCGTGTCGCAGAAGGGCTGGATCCGGGCGCTCAAGGGCCATCTC
>DASPJU010000062.1:0-2002 GCA_035628475.1 Salinarimonas sp.
CAGCTCCAGGCCTTCCTCGACGAGGCTTTCGCCGAATGACGCAGCCGTAACGGCTCGGCAAAGGACAGTACCATGGCCACCGAGATCCGCGTTCCCACCCTGGGCGAGTCCGTCAGCGAGGCGACGGTCGCCCGCTGGTTCAAGAAGCCCGGCGACGCCGTGACGGCGGACGAGCCCCTCGTGGAGCTCGAGACCGACAAGGTGACCCTGGAGGTGCCCGCGCCCGCCTCGGGCGTGCTCGGCGACATCGTGGCGGGCGACGGCGTCACCGTCGAGCCCGGCGCGCTGCTGGGCTCCATCGGCGAGGGGTCAGGCGCCGCCGCGGCGCCCGCGCCCAAGCCCGCCGCCGCACCCGCGCCGCAGGCCTCCGCGCCCGCCGGCGCCGCCAAGGGCACCGCCGCCGGCTACGGCAACCACGGCGACGTGGCCCCGGCCGCGGCCGCCGCGAATGGCGGCGCCAAGGAGCACGGCCCGGCCGTCGGCCGGCTCGCCCGCGAGAGCGGCGTCGACCCCGCGGGCGTGCCGGCCTCGGGCAAGGACGGGCGCGTCACCAAGGGCGACATGCTCGCCGCCATCGCCACGGGCGGCGCCTCCGCTCCGGCGCCGGCGCCCGCCCAGATGCGCGCGCCCTCCGCGCCCGACGATGCGTCGCGCGAGGAGCGGGTGCGCATGACCAAGCTGCGCCAGACCATCGCCCGGCGCCTCAAGGAGGCGCAGAACACCGCCGCCATGCTGACCACGTTCAACGACGTGGACATGGGCGCCGTGATGGGGATGCGCGCCCAGTACAAGGACGTGTTCGAGAAGAAGCACGGCGTGAAGCTCGGCTTCATGGGCTTCTTCACCAAGGCCGTGATCCAGGCCCTCAAGGAGATCCCGGCCGTGAACGCCGAGATCGACGGGCAGGACCTCGTCTACAAGAACTACTACCATGTCGGCATCGCGGTCGGCACCGAGAAGGGCCTCGTGGTCCCCGTGGTGCGCGACGCCGACCGCATGTCCATCGCCACCATCGAGAAGACCATCGCGGATTTCGGCAAGCGGGCCCGCGACGGCAAGCTCGGCATCGAGGAGATGCAGGGCGGCACCTTCACGATCACCAACGGCGGCATCTACGGCTCGCTGATGTCGACGCCGATCCTCAACGCGCCGCAGTCCGGGATCCTGGGCATGCACCGCATCGAGGAGCGGCCGGTGGTGCGCGGCGGCAAGATCGAGGCGCGGCCGATGATGTATCTGGCGCTGTCCTACGACCACCGCATCGTCGACGGCAAGGAGGCCGTGACCTTCCTGGTGCGCGTCAAGGAGGCCCTGGAGGACCCGGCGCGGCTCGTGCTGGACCTGTGATCGTCGCGCCTGTCATTCCGGGGCCGCGCAGCGGAGCCCGGAACCCAGGACCAGGGGCGTTTTCGGACGGCGCCCGGTCGTGGGTTCCGGGATCTCGGCCACGCCGAGCCCCGGAATGACGATGGGTGCGGCAAGCCCCCGCTTCTGACGACCCCGCCCGCTCCCCATATCTCTCCCGTACCCGCCCCCGCGAGACCTCCCATGACCGACGCAGCTTACGATCTCATCGTCATCGGCACCGGCCCCGGCGGCTATGTCTGCGCGATCCGCGCCGCGCAGCTCGGCCTCAAGACCGCGGTGGTCGAGAAGCGCAAGACCCATGGCGGGACCTGCCTCAACGTGGGCTGCATTCCCTCCAAGGCGCTGCTGCACGCCTCGCACCTCTTCGAGGAGTCGAAGAAGCACTTCGCGGATATCGGCATCATCGGCGAGACCAGGCTCGACCTGCCCAAGATGATGGGCTTCAAGGCCGAGGGCGTCGAGGGCAACACCAAGGGCGTCGAGTTCCTGCTCAAGAAGAACAAGATCGACGCCTTCACCGGCGCCGCGCGCATCGCCGCGCCGGGCCAGGTGGAGGTGCTGTCCGAGGACGGCTCGAACCGGATGCTCGAGACCAGGAACATCGTCATCGCCACGGGCTCGGACGTGACGCGGC
>DASPJU010000063.1:0-3290 GCA_035628475.1 Salinarimonas sp.
CCACCCTGGCCTTTGTCCGCTACCGCGGCGACTTCTTCCGCGACGAACTTCTCAACGCCTTGCAGATCCTGCAACAGGATCACATCGACCGCGACAAACTGCTTGGCTCCTGGGCCGGCGCCATGGGCCAGACCCAGTTCATGCCCTCGAGCTTCCTGCGCTTCGCGGTGGACGGCGACGGGGACGGGACGCGCGACATCTGGAGCTCGATGCCCGACGCCATCGCGTCGACCGCCAACTACCTCAAGGAGCACGGCTGGACGCCCGGCCTGCCCTGGGGCTTCGAGGTGGCGCTGCCGGACGGCTTCGACTTCCGCAACCTGCGCCAGACCTTCGGGGGCTGGGCGGGCCTGGGCGTCGCCCGGGTCGACGGGGGGGCGCTGCCCGCCTCGGGCGAGGCGACCCTGTACCTGCCCGCGGGCGCCTCGGGGCCGGCCTTCCTGGTCACGGCCAACTACGACGTGATCAAGGCCTACAACGCGTCGGACGCCTATGCGCTGGGCGTCGGCCATCTCGGCGACCGGGTGATGGGCGGCCGCGCGATCCAGGGTGAATGGCCCACGGGCGAGCGGATGCTGGGCAAGGAGGAGCGGGTCGAGGTGCAGAAGCGCCTCGCGGCCCTGGGCTTCTACCAGGGCGAGACCGACGGCAAGCACGGCTCGCGCACCCGCTCCGCCGTGCGCGAGTTCCAGCTCAAGCGCGGCCTCGTGCCGGACGGCTACGCCAACGTCGCCCTGCTCGAGCAGCTGCGCCGGTCGCGCTAGGGATGCTCGTCCCACGGCCGGCCTCGCGGTGCGGCGCGAAAGGCAAGGGTGGCCAAGCGGGCGCGGCTGCCCCATTATAGGGGCGGGGGCGAGGAGGCGGCCGCGAGGCCGCCTCGCGAGTGGACGCGCGGCGGGCCGCGCCTGGAACCTGTCACGATGCGTCTGACCCATGCCTTCGGCCTTGCCGCCGCCGCCCTCGCCGTCCTTCTCGTCACGCTGGCCGGCGCCCCCGAGGCCCGTGCCCAGTGGGACGACGTGATGCGCCCCCGGCCGGCCGCCCCGATGGCCCAGCCCCAGCCGCGCCGGCAGCAGACCTATCGTCCCTCCGGGCGCCAGGCGCCCTACGGCTACGGCAGCCCCTACGGCGCCCCGGCCTACGCGGCGCCCTACGGCTACGCCCCGCCCCGCGCCTACGCGCCGCCGCCCGCCTATTACGGGCGCGTCGATCCCTATTACGATCCGCGCCGCGATCCCCGCTATGGCGGGCGCGCGGCGCCCCAGCAACGCAAGCAGGCCCGCCGGCGCCCGCCCCCGGTCGCCGCGCCGGCGCCCACTGTAGCCCAGCCCGCCGCGCCCGAGCCGCGCAAGCAGCAGGCGCGGGTGGAGGTCACGGCGCGCCTCGCCATGTTCGGCGACGCGCTCGCCGATACCGTCGCCGACGGCCTCGCGGACGCCTTCGAGGACGCGCCCGAGATCGAGGTCCTGAGCGAGGCGCGGCCGCAGGGCGGGCTCGCCCGGGCGGAGCCCGGCGAGTGGCCCAAGATCGTCCGCGACACCCTCGACGGCGTCGAGGGCGGCGCCGGCAGCGCGATCGGCCTCGTGATGCTCGGCCTCAACGACCGCCAGCCCATCCGCGAGGGCGACCAGGCCCACGAGCCCCTGTCGGAGCGCTGGCGCCAGCTCTATGCCGAGCGCGTCGACGCCGTGACGGCCGCCTTCGCCGAGCGCAAGGTGCCGCTGATCTGGATCGGCGCGCCGCCCATGCGCGCGGAGCGCGGGAACGCCGACCTCATCGCGATCAACGACATCGCCCGCGACCGGGTGCAGCGGGCCGGCGGGGTCTATGTGGACATCTGGCCGGGCTTCGTCGACGACGAGAACCGCTACACGGCCACCGGCCCCGACCATCGCGGCCAGACGGCGCGGCTGCGCGCCGGCGACGGCATCGCCTTCACGGAGGCCGGCGCCCGCACGGCCGCCGAGTTCGCGGTCAACGAGATCCGGCGCGTCATCGAGCGCCGGCGGATCGGCGCCCCGGCGGTGGCGGGACAGCCCCAGCCCGAGGACCCGGCGACGCGCCAGGCCGCCATCGACCGCATGATCGACAGCGCGGTCGAGCCCCCCGCGCCCACGGGCGAGCTCGCGGCCCTGCCGGCGCCGCGCCCGCTCGCCGGCCCCGTCGTGCCCCTCACCCGGCCCGAGATCACCCCCGGAGGGACCCTGGCGTCCTCCCGCCCGGCGCTCGAGGGCGAGACGGGCCAGATCAGCCGCCGCGCCCTGGAGGCCGGCGTCGCGCCGACCCCGCGCCCCGGCCGCGCCGACGACTTCCGCTGGCCCAAGCCCTGAGGCGGGCCCGGGACGCGCCGCCGGGCCTTCGTCAGCCGTAGGCCAGGCACCATCCCGCGCCGCGCAGCCAGCACCGCGCCTCGTCCACCGCGTCGGTGCGCAGGAGCGCGGCGACCCTGTCCTGGCCGCCGGCCGCGAGCGCCCGGCGCAAGGCGGCCGCCGCCTCGGGATCGCGGGCGCCGGCGCAAGGGTAGATCATCGTCGTCGAGAGGCAGCGCGCTGCGTAGCCGCCGTCCTGCCGCTCGATCAGGAACACGACGCCCGAGGTGATGGGCGAGCCCTGCCCCGCCGGCTCGGCCGTGAGCGGCAGGATCAGCCGGCCGCCGGGCTTGAGCGCGTCGAGCCAGGCCGCGGCCGGATGCGTGGCGCCGGCATTGACCAGGACGAGGTCGGCCGGCGGCAGCGCCATCGCGGCGCCGTCGCCGACCTCGACCCCGACCCCGTCGAGCCCCGCGAGCGCCGCCGCCGCGCGCGCCGCGAGATCGGGGTCGTGCTCGATGCCGAGCACCCGCCCGCCCGGGGCAACGAGGCGGGCGAGCAGGGCGGTGAAGTAGCCCGTGCCGGCCCCCACATGCACCGCCAACTCGCCGGGGCGCGGCCGGCCCGCGGCGATCAGGCCGGCGATGAAGGAGGGCTGCCCGTTGTTGAGGCGCCGCTCCGGCAGGATCGCCACCGGCATGTCCTGGTAGACGAAGGCGGGATCGTCGTCGGGGGTGACCCGGTAGTCGCCGGACCAATGCTGGAGGTGCCAGGGACCCGGAGGCAGGAAGCGTTCCCGCGGCAGCTCCGCCAGAGCGGCCTCCAGGCGCGGGTCGCGCACGCCCGCGGCCAAGGCGACCTGCCTGGCATAGGCCCTCCGCGCCGCAGCGATCGTCTCGTGCCGGTCCATCGTGCGCCTCCGTGATGCCGCGCGTCGCGGTCGTGAGGTGAGGCGCGCGGCGGGCCCGGGGGCGGACGGGC
>DASPJU010000064.1:0-5031 GCA_035628475.1 Salinarimonas sp.
GTGAAGGCTTCGGGCGTCGGCGTGTTCGACAAGGAGCTGCTGGAGGGCGTCGTCGCCGCCTCGCGCCCGGAGGCGATCCGCATCTTCTGGGACGTGGACGCGCCCGCGACCCTCGCGGAGCTGCGGGGGAGCGCGGACCACCCGCTCCATCGCGCCATGCCGTCCCTCGACCTCGTCCTGACATATGGCGGCGGGCCGCCGGTGGTGGAGGCTTACCAGGCGCTCGGCGCGCGCCGCTGCATCCCCGTCTACAACGCGCTCGATCCCGCGACCCATCACCCGGTACCCCCGGACGAGCGCTTCACGGCCGATCTGTCCTTCCTCGGCAACCGGCTGCCCGACCGGGAGGCGCGGGTCGAGGAGTTCTTCCTCAAGCCGGCCGGCGCCCTGCCCGGCCGCCACTTCCTCATCGGCGGCAACGGCTGGGAATCGAAGCCGATGCCCGCCAACGTGAGCCATCTCGGCCACGTCTACACGCGCGAGCACAACGCCTTCAACTGCACCCCGCTCGCGGTCCTCAACATCGCCCGCGACTCCATGGCCTCGACGGGCTACTCGCCGGCCACCCGCGTCTTCGAGGCCGCCGGCGCGGGCGCCTGCCTCATCACCGACGCCTGGGTCGGCCTGGAGCTGTTCCTCGCCGAGGGCGAGGAGGTGCTGGTCGCCCGCGACGGCGCCGACGTGGCGGAGATCATGGCGGGGCTCGACCGCGAGCGGGCGCGGGCCATCGGCGAGGCCGGGCGCCGGCGGGTTCTCTCCGAGCACACCTATGCTCGGCGCGGCGTGCAGGTCGACGCGATCCTGCGCGAGGAAGCGGCCCGCAAGACGCTCAGGAGCGTCGCATGACGGGCCGGCCGCTCGACGTCGCGGTGCTGGGCCTGAGCCTGTCCTCGTCCTGGGGCAACGGCCACGCCACCACCTTCCGCGCGCTCCTCAAGGCCTTCGCGGCGCGCGGTCACCGGGTGCTCTTCCTGGAGCGCGACGTGCCCTGGTACGCGGCCCATCGCGACCTGGTCGACCCGCCCTATTGCGAGCTCGCCCTCTACCGCGACCTGCACGACCTGGCGCGGTTCGCCGACCGCATCGCGTCCGCCGACGCCGTGATCGTCGGCTCCTACGTGCCCGAGGGCGTCGCGGTCGGGCGCATGGTGCAGGCGACCGCGCGGGGCGTGACGGCGTTCTACGACATCGACACCCCCGTGACGCTGGCCAAGCTCGAGCGCGGCGATTTCGAGTATCTGAGCCCCGCCCTCATCCCGGGCTACGACGTCTATCTCTCCTTCACGGGCGGGCCGACCCTGGAGCGCCTGGAGCGCCGCTACGGCTCGCCCGATGCGCGCGCCCTCTATTGCTCCGTCGACCCGGAGCTCTACCCCGCGCGTCCGGCCGAGCGGCGCTGGGACCTGTCCTACCTGGGCACCTACAGCCCCGACCGGCAGCCGACCCTGGAGCGGCTCCTGATCGAGCCCGCCAGGCACGCGCCGGAGCTGCGCTTCGTGGTGGCGGGCCCGCAGTACCCGGCCGACATCGCCTGGCCCGCCAACGTGGAGCGCATCGACCACGTGGCGCCCGCCGACCATCCGGCCTTTTACGCGGCGAGCCGCTTCACGCTCAACGTCACCCGCGCCGACATGATCCAGGCGGGCTTCAGCCCCAGCGTGCGCCTGTTCGAGGCCGCCTCCTGCGGCACGCCCATCGTCTCGGACGTGTGGGACGGCATCGAGACCATCCTGCATCCGGGCCGCGAGATCATGCTGGCCCGCGAGGCCGAGGACGTGCTCGCCATCCTGCGCGATCCCTCGCCCGCGCGGCGCGACGCGCTCGCGGCCGCCGCCCGGGAGCGCGTGCTGGGCGCCCACACCGCCGCCCACCGGGCCCGCACCCTCGAGGACGCCCTGCGCGACGCCGCCGCGCGCGCCCGCGGGCCGGCGCGGCAAGCCCTCGCGGCGGGCTGAGACCGGACACGGAGTCCGAGGACAAGATTCTTTGTAGATGAAGCAACCAAAGCCAAGCTTCTCGCGTTGAGACCGCAACATTGTCCAGCGTCGAAGGCACGGGCCGGGCGCAGCGAATGAGGTTCATGATGACGAACGGCAACGGCATGGTCGTCCTCGTCGCCGGAGGAGCCGGCTTCATCGGCTCGCATCTTTGCGACGCTCTTCTCAGCGAAGGCTCCCACGTCGTCTGCCTCGACAATTTCCAGACCGGACGGTCCGCGAACTTGAGCCATCTCGAGCGCGAGCCGCGCTTCGACGTGATCGAGCACGACGTGATCGAGCCCCTGCCCCACCGTCTGGTCGCGGGCCGCTTCCGTCTCGACCGGGTCTTCAACCTGGCCTGCGCGGCCTCGCCGCCGCACTACCAGGCCGATCCCGAGCACACGATGCTCACCAACGTCTCGGGCACGCACCACCTCCTTCGGCTCGCCGAGTCGAAGAACGCGCGCTTCCTGCTGGCCTCCACGAGCGAGGTCTACGGCGATCCGGAGGCCCATCCCCAGCGCGAGTCGTATTGGGGGAACGTGAACCCGACGGGCCCACGCGCCTGCTACGACGAGGGCAAGCGCGCCGCGGAGGCGCTCACCTTCGACTACGAGCGCGCCGGCCGGGCCGCGGTGCGGGTCGCGCGCATCTTCAACACCTACGGGCCCCGCATGCGCGCCGACGACGGGCGCGTGGTCTCCAACGTGATCTGCCAGGCGCTGGCCGGCGACGACATCACGGTCTATGGCGACGGCAGCCAGACCCGGTCGTTCTGCTACGTCGACGATCTCGTGGACGGGCTGATGCGGCTCATGCATTGCGAGGAGGACGGGATCGGCCCCGTCAATCTCGGCAATCCCAACGAGATGACGATCGACGAGTTGGTGGGCCGCGTGCTGGCCATGACGCGCTCGGGCTCGGCCGTCGTCACGCGACCCCTGCCCATCGACGACCCGCGCCGCCGCCGGCCCGACATCACGAATGCGGGCCAGCGGCTGGGCTGGGCGCCCCGCGTCACCCTGGAACAGGGCCTCAAGCCGACCATCGCCTGGTTCGCCTCCGAGATCGAGGAGGCGCGCGCCCCCGTGATCGCTTCGGCCAAGGCCCGGGCGGGCCGCGTGCCGGGCGCCGCGGCGGCCGTGAACGCGAGCGCCTCATGAGCGACGCGCGCCGCGCGGGAACGGGAAGCGGGCGCGGTCCGCGCCGTCCCCCGCGCGGCGTGCCGCGCGCGCTCGGCGTCCCGCCCGCGGGCGACCGCGAGGAGGGGGAACGCTCGACCCGAACGGGGAGTTGTCCAGGGCAAGCAACGGATCTGAGGATGCCGCGCAGGACCCCCTCGCCTCCCAAGCCCACGGACGCAACGTCCGGTCGCTCCCCCCCGCCCATCGCCAAGATCCTCCGCCACCCCGCGCGCCGCTCCGGTGCCAAGGCGTTCAGCGCGCCCGGCTATGGCGGCTCACTGTCCTTCGCCTCCGACGACGACCCCGCGACGGCGCCCGGCGGCGGCGGGCGCCTCGTCGTGGTCTCCAACCGCGTGCCGGTGCCGACCGCGGCGGGCCAGAAGGCCGCCGGCGGCCTCGCGGTCGCCCTCGAGGCGGCGCTCAAGAGCCATGGCGGCCTGTGGTTCGGCTGGTCCGGGCGCACCGTCGAGGGCACGCCCTCGCCCCATCCCGAGATGAAGCGCGCCGGCGAGATCACCTTCGCGGTGATCGACCTCGCCCAGCGCGACTACGACCTCTATTACGCTGGCTTCGCCAACCGGGCGCTCTGGCCCATCTGCCATTACCGCCTCGACCTGATGCAGATCGACGGCGAGGAGACGGACGGCTATTTCCGCGTCAACGCCGCCTTCGCGGACGCCCTCGTCCCCATGCTGCGCTCGGACGACCTCGTCTGGGTCCACGACTACCATTTCCTGCCGTTCGGGCGCGACCTGCGCGCGCGGGGCGTCGGCAACCGGCTCGGCTTCTTCCTGCACATTCCCTGGCCGCCGCCGGACGTGGCCAGCGCGCTGCCCGCCTACGCCACCCTGCTGGAGGCCATGACGGCCTACGACGTGCTGGGCTTCCAGACGCCTCAGGACGCGGACAATTTCGGCCGCTGCCTCGAGCGGGACGGCATCGCCCGGCAGGTCGCCGACGGCGTGTTCGAGGCGCGCGGGCGCCGCTTCCAGGTCCGCGCGCTCCCGATCGGCATCGACGTCGAGGGCTTCCGCGCGACGGCGCAGCGCGCCGTGCGCAACACCATGGTCCAGCGCTTCCGGGCCAGCATCGGCGAGCGCCGCCTCGTGATCGGCGTCGACCGGCTCGACTACTCGAAGGGCATCCGCGAGCGCATCCAGTCCTTCGCCTGCTTCGTGCGCGCGAATCCGGGGGTGCGCAACCGGGTCTCCTATCTCCAGATCACCCCCAAGAGCCGGTCCGACGTGCCCGAGTACCGGCGCATGCAGGACGAGGTCGCGGAATGGGTCGGCTCCACCAACGGCTCGCTCGGCGAGCTCGACTGGATGCCGGTGCGCTACCTCAACCAGACCGTCAACCACGCCTCGCTGGCGGGGCTCTATCGCATGGCGGCGGTGGGCCTCGTGACGCCGCTGCGCGACGGCATGAACCTCGTCGCCAAGGAGTTCGTGGCGGCCCAGAGCCCAGACGACCCCGGGGTGCTGGTGCTCTCCCGCTTCGCCGGGGCCGCGCAGGAGCTCGACGGGGCGCTCGTCGTCAATCCCTACGACGTCGAGGCGACAGCGCGGGCGATCGCGCAGGGCTA
This sequence comes from Salinarimonas sp., assembly GCA_035628475.1. Lineage (GTDB taxonomy): Bacteria > Pseudomonadota > Alphaproteobacteria > Rhizobiales > Beijerinckiaceae > Salinarimonas_A. Next base: position 4,749 of record DASPJU010000064.1, read on the forward strand.
CGACATGGCGATCGAGGAGCGTCGGGAGCGCTGGACCGCCATGTCGGCGCGTCTCGCCGAGACCGACGTGAACCTGTGGTGGCGGAGCTTCCTCGCCTTCCTCGGGGAGGCCGAGACCGCCTCCGCCGCGTCCGCCTGACCAGGCGGGACGGGCGATGATGCGGCTCGAGGACGGGGCGCCGACGCCTCTCGGCGCCACCTGGGACGGACGGGGCGTGAACTTCGCGCTCTTCTCCGCGCATGCCACCGCGGTGGAGCTGTGCCTGTTCGACGCCGAAGGCCG
>DASPJU010000065.1:0-20802 GCA_035628475.1 Salinarimonas sp.
ATAGGTAAGCACCGGGTAAGCAGCTGCCGGGAAGTCCGGGTAAGCTCGGGATCGTCCAGGAAGCGATCCGCAGCGCCCTAAGCCTCTGTAGCACAAGGGAGTGGTAAGCGCGAACGCGTCCGGGAAAACCCAGGAAAGGAAACACTATCTACCCAAGGAAGGCAGCCATTACGACCTGCCCATCGCGCTCGGCGTCATGGCGGCCATCGGCGCCGTGCCCCCGGACGCGCTCGACGGCTTCACGGTGCTGGGGGAGCTGGCGTTGGATGGCACCCTCACGGCCGTGGCGGGGGTGCTGCCGGCGGCCATCGCGGCGGGCGCCCGGGGGCACGGCCTCATCTGCCCCGGCCCGTGCGGACCGGAGGCCGCCTGGGCGTCGGGCGACATCGAGGTGCTGGCGCCGCGCTCGCTCATCCAGCTCGCCAACCATTTCAAGGGCACGCAATTGCTCGCCCGCCCCGAGCCCGCGGTGCAGGCGCCGGCCGTGGGCCTGCCGGACCTGCGCGACATCAAGGGGCAGGAGAGCGCCAAGCGCGTCCTCGAGATCGCGGCCGCCGGCGGGCACAACCTGCTCATGTCCGGCCCGCCCGGCGCGGGCAAGTCGATGCTGGCCCAGCGCCTGCCCTCGATCCTGCCGCCCCTCCTGCCCCGCGAGCTCCTCGAGGTCTCGATGATCCAGTCGGTGGCGGGCCTCATCCGCGAGGGGGCCCTCTCGGACCGGCGCCCCTTCCGGTCGCCCCACCACTCGGCCTCCATGGCGGCCTTGGTCGGCGGCGGGATCAACGCGCGGCCCGGCGAGGTCTCGCTCGCCCATCGCGGCGTGCTCTTCCTCGACGAATTGCCCGAGTTCCAGCCCAACGTCCTCGACAGCCTGCGCCAGCCCATCGAGACCGGCGAGGTGATGATCGCGCGGGCCAACCACCGGGTGACCTACCCGGCCCACTTCCAGCTCGTCGCCGCCATGAATCCCTGCCGCTGCGGCCAGGCCACCGAGCCCGGCTTCGCCTGCCGGCGCGGCCCCAACGAGCGCTGCATGGCGGGGTACCAGGCCCGGCTCTCGGGCCCGCTCCTCGACCGCATCGACCTCGTCATCGAGGTGCCGGCGGTCACGGCCGCCGACCTCATCCTGCCCCCGCCCGCGGAGGGCTCGGCCCAGGCCGCGGCGCGGGTGGCGGCGGCGCGCGAGCGCCAGTCCCGGCGCTACGCGGCCCTGGGGCTCGACGCGGGCGCCACCAACGCCGCCTGTCCCGCGCCCCTCATCGAGGAGGCGGCGCGCCCGGACGCGGACGGGCTGTCCCTCATCCGCGAGGCGGCGGACGCCATGCGCCTCTCGGCGCGGGGCTTCCACCGGGTGCTGAAGGTCGCCCGCACGCTGGCCGACCTCGACGGCGAGGAGCGCGTGCGCCGCATCCACATCGCGGAGGCGCTCTCCTACCGCTCGCATCTCGATCGGCGGCGCGTGGCGGCGTGATCCACGGAACCCACGATGGGGCAACGCGTTTTCCCGCCAACGGCGCAGCTTGTGGCGCCTGTCGGGAGCACGAGACATGCCCAAAGCAGCCAATGCCGGACCCAAAGGCGCCCAGAAGGCGGGCGCCAAGAAGACCGTGACCGTGGGCGAGGTGGTGTCGAAGGCCGCCGCCGCGGCGGCCGAGGTCGCCACCATGGTGGTCGAGGGCGCGATCCGCGGCGCCACCCAATCCGTCGACGAGGTCACCACCAAGGCGAAGCCCGCCGTGAAGGCCGTGAAGCCGGCCCTCGACAAGGCCAAGCCCGTCGTCGAGGCCGCCAAGCCCCTCACGGACGCCGCCAAGGGCATGGCCGCCAAGGCCGGCTCGAAGGCCGCCGGAGCCGCCAAGGCCGTCGGGGCGTCGGCGGGCGCGGGATCCGCGCCGAAGCCTGCCAAGGGCACCGGGACGGCCCTGAAGGCCGCGTCCGCCAAGCCGAAGGGCGCCGAGGCCAAGAGCGACGGGTCCAAGAGCGACGGGCCCAAGAGCGCCGCGGCCAAGCCCGCGCCCGCCAAGGCGCCGGCGCCGGCGAAGCCGAAGGCCGCCGCCAAGGCTTGAGGTCCCCCGGCCCGCAGGGTTGAGGATCCGTGAACGATGCCGGGCGAAGGCGCGGCATCGCCTCCATCCCTCCTCAACCACGCTTCTCAAAGCACTTTTCAGCCCTGCCGGCCCAGATTGGCCTCATGGACGCGGCAGGGATCATGACGGCCGGATGGGGCGCGCTCGCGGGCGTCGCCCTGCCGCTCGCGGCGGCGCTCGGCGCGGCGCTGGCCCGCCGGCGCGGGCGCGAGCGCGCCCGCGCCCTCCAGGCCCGCCTCGAGCATCTCCAGGACGAGCTCTGGTCGCTGGCCGAGCGCGAGGAGCGCTATCGCGGCCTCGTGGAGGCCCAGCTCGACATCATCGTCCGCCGCGACGCGGACGGGCGCATCACCTTCGCCAACGAGGGCTTCGCCCGCCTCATGGGCCGCCCTCGCGACGCCCTGCTCGCCCGGCCCGATCGTCCCCTCGTCGTGGAGGCGCGTCCCGCCCGCCCGCGCGAGGACGGCGCGCGCCATGTCGACGAGGCCATCGAGACCCCGGACGGGGTCGTCTGGATCGCCTGGATCGAGACCGAGCTCGCCAGCGCCGACGGGCGGGTCGAGACCCTGCGGGCGGGCCGCGAGGTCACGGACCGCATCGTCGCCGAGCGGGCGCTGGAGGAGGCCCGCGCCAAGGCGGAGGCCGCGAGCGAGGCCAAGTCCCGCTTCCTCGCCACCGTCACCCACGAGATCCGCACGCCCATGAACGGGGTGCTCGGCATGGCCGAGCTCCTTCTCGACACCCCCCTCGACGGCGAGCAGCGCAGCTATGTCGAGGCCATCGAGACGTCGGGCGTCGCGCTCCTGTCGCTCATCGACGAGATCCTCGACTTCTCCAAGATCGAGGCCGGCAAGCTCGAGCTCTCCTCCGACACCTTCGACCTCCATGCCATGGTCGAGGGCGTCGTGGAGCTTCTCGCCCCCCGCGCCCAGGGCAAGGGCATCGAGATCGCGGCCCTGCTCGGCCGCGGCGTCCCGCGCCAGGTGGTGGGCGACGCCGACCGCCTGCGCCAGGTGCTCGTGAACCTCGCCGGCAACGCGGTGAAGTTCACGGAGGCCGGCGGCGTGGGGCTCGAGGTGTCGCGCGGCGTCGCCGGCACCCTCGTGTTCGAGGTGCGCGACACCGGGCCGGGCATCCCCCCGGAGCGGGTGCCGGCCCTGTTCGAGGAGTTCGAGCAGGGGGAGGGCGGGCATGCCACGCGCCATGGCGGCACGGGGTTGGGGCTCGCCATCACGCGGCGCATCGTCGAGCGCATGCAGGGCGTGATCGAGGTGGAGAGCCAGCCCGGCCGCGGCGCCCTGTTCCGGGTGAGCGTGCCCCTGCCCGACGCCGACGGCGCCAATGGGCCGGCCCTGGTCGAGGGCGTGGCGGGCCGGCGCGTCCTCGTCGTGGCCCGATCCCCCTTCGAGGGGCCCTATCTCGCCCGCCGCCTCGCCGAGAGCGGCGCCGACGTGGCGCTCGCCGACGGCGTCGAGGAGGCCCTCGCGGTGCTGGAGCGGGGGGCGGTGGACGTGCTCGTGGCCGATTGCGCGCTGGGCGACGAGCGGGTGCGCGCCGTGGCGGCCCGGGCGCGGCGCGCCGGCGTCGGGCGCCTGGTGGTGCTGCTCTCGCCCTTCGAGCGCCGGGAGTTCGGCCCGCCCGCGGCGGCGGGGTTCGACGCCTATCTCGTGAAGCCCGTGCGCGGACGCTCGCTCGCCGAGCGGCTCATGGCCGAGGCGCCGGGCGCGGAGGACGAGGCCGTGCCGGCGCGCCGCGCCGCGCGACGGGCGGCGGTTCCGCTCGGCGCGGGCGCCCGCCGCGTCCTGCTCGCCGAGGACAACGACATCAACGCCCTGCTGGCCGTGAAGGCGCTGCAGAAGCTGGGGGTCATGGTCGACCGCGCCCGCGACGGCGAGGAGGCCCTGGCGCTGGCCCAGGCCGCCCTCGACGGGCGGAGCCATCCCTACGACCTCGTCCTCATGGACGTGCGCATGCCGGGGCTCGACGGGCTCGAGGTGACGCGCCGCATCCGCCGCCTGGAGGCGGGGCTCGCCCGCTCCGGGAGGCTGCGCATCGTCGCGCTCTCGGCCAACATGCAGGCGGCGGACCGGGCCGCCGCGCGGGCTGCGGGCCTCGACGGCTTCCTGTCGAAGCCCCTCGACATGAGCCGCCTGCGCGCGCTGCTCGCCGAGGCCGCGCCGGCGCTCGCCTCCGCCTCGTGATCCGCCGGCCCTGAGCCGGCTTCCCGTCCATCCGGCGCGAACCGCGACGGTTTGTCATCGAACCTTCGTCCCGCTATGGTTTCGTGCACGCATGGGCGGCGGGCAGGCCGACCGATGAGAGGCGAGATGGCACCCTTTGCCGCGCAAGACGCGACCCGTAGCCGGCGCAATCTCCCATCGCGTCGCCCGGAGCTGGCGCTCTCGTCCCTGCTGATCCCCCTGCGCCGGAGCGGCTCGGCCGCGCTGAGCTTCTTCCCCGGAAGCGCGCCGCACGCGACCGCCAACCGCAACCGGGGCCTCGGGCCGACGCTCGGGCGGCTGGGCTCGCTCGAGGTGCGCCTGGCCACCACGGCCCGGGAGATCCGGCAGGCTCAGCGGCTGCGCTTCTCGGTGTTCTACGAGGAGATGGACGCGCTGCCGAGCGCGGCCGTGCGGCTGGCGCGGCGCGACTTCGACGGGTTCGATCCCGCCTGCGACCACCTCCTCGTCATCGACCATGCCCGGCCGGGCGGCGAGGCCGTGGTCGGCACCTATCGCCTGCTGCGCCAGGAGGTGGCGGAGCGGGGCCTCGGCTTCTACACGGCGGGCGAATACGACATCGGCCCCTTGGTGCGCGCCCACCGCCCCGCGCGCTTCCTGGAGCTCGGCCGCTCCTGCGTGCTCAAGGACCATCGCAACAAGCGCACGGTCGAGCTGCTCTGGCACGGCATATGGACCTACGTCCTCCATCACCGGATCGACGTGATGCTGGGCTGCGCCAGCCTCGAGGGAACGGATCCCGACCGCCTGGCGCTGCCCTTGAGCTTCCTGCACCATCACGCCCGTGCCCCCGAGGAATGGCGAGCCCGCGCCGTGAGCGAGCGCTACGTGTCCATGGACCGGCTCCCGCGGGAGGCCGTGGATCCCAAGATGGCGCTGCACGCCCTGCCGCCCCTCATCAAGGGCTACCTGCGGGTGGGCGCCACCTTCGGCGACGGCGCCGTCGTGGACCGGCAGTTCAACACCACCGACGTGCTCGTGGTGCTGCCCGTCGGCGCCATCAGCCCGCGCTACAAGGCGCATTTCGGGCCGGGCGCGGACCGTCACGCGGCCTGAGAGGCCGGCCCATCCGCCGCCCGGAGCGGCCCGGCGGCGATGGCGGGCAGGGGCGGAGCCTCGAGCGGACCGCGACGGCAGCCCGCGCCTCATGCCGGGTCGGGCTCCGAGGTGCCCTGTGGAGCGGGACCTGGAAGGGCGGTCCAGGTCTCTCGACACCCTTAGGACGTAGGGCGTGCTCAGAGGCTCGGGACCAGCCCGGCGGTCGCACCTCCGCATGGGGGCGGAGAGGAGGCTGGGTGAGCGCCTGTCCTATGTCCGGGGCAGGCTCCGAGGACCGCCCGCGGCGCGCCGGTCGCGCCACGTCGCTAGCACGATGGCGCCCGCCCCCTGGAAGAGCAGCGCCGCGCCGAACAGGTCGAGCCCGTATTCCGGATATCGGCTCGCGGCGGTGCGGGTGAGATAGGTGGCGATCGAGAACACCGTGGTGGCGATCGCGGCGTTGCGCGCCGAGACCCAGGTGGCCTTGATCAGGGGGTTCTCGTCGTGCCGGAAGCGCAGCAGCGCCGCGAGCACGATATAGCCGATGACCGAGGACGAGACGGCCGAGAAGCCGATCGTGAAGGGCTCGATGGGCCGCGGATTCGCGATCTTGTCCCACAGGTCGTAGAGCGTGTGGACGCCCGCCGCGGCGAGGATGCCGGCGATCGCCAGGGCGGACGCCTGCTCGGCCCGCACCCCGCGCCCGAACACGACCGCCGCCAGGATGTAGAGGGCGACGTCGTAGATCCAGTCGACCGCGTCCTTGAAGAGCTGGCGCGAGCCCAGCGACAGCGCCCACAGGCCCTGCGCGACGGCAAAGAGCAGGATGCCGAGGGCGATCGCCCAGATGGCGCGCCTGTAGGCCCGCGCGCCCGCAGCCCCGTCCCCGTCCGTCATGCGCGCCTCCCGCCGCGAGTGAGCCCGAATCGCGCCGCCGCGCAAGGCCGGAGACGTTCATGGGCGCCGCGCACGACGAAACCGGGAACCGGCGCCCCCCTGGGCCGTTGCGCGACCATGAAGCCGCGTGGTCCGATCCTCCATCGTCCCGTCGTCCTGCTCGTCGAGGACGAGCCCCTGGTCCGTCTCGTCCAGGTCGAGATCCTGCGCGACGACCGGCTTTGGGTCGTGGAGGCGGGGGATGCCGACGAGGCCTTCGAGCTGATGCGCGGCCGCCCCGACATCCGGGTCGTGGTGACGGACGTCGACATGCCCGGCTCCATCAACGGGTTCGAGTTCGCGCGCCTCGTGCATCAGGGCTGGCCCGACATCGGCATCGTGGTGACCTCGGGAAAGATGCGGCCCGATCCGGGCGACCTGCCCGAGGGCGCGATCTTCGTGCCCAAGCCCACCTCGGCCGACGTGCTGACCGCCAAGATCCGGTCGCTTCTCCAGATGGAGTCCCTGCCGCCTTCCGCATGAGCGCCGCTCATCCCGAGCGATGATCCTCGGCGGGAGCGCTGTGTTATGGCGGGAAGCGGTCACATCGGCAGCGGGATAAGCGAATACCCCTAGGGGTTCATCCCAGTCGCGCAAGCGGACGCTTACGGTCACGCTGACCTATTCTCGTCACAACTGGAGGGCTTACTGCCCGTCGTTAGGACAGACCAACGACGTCGCGCGGCAATGCCTGCGCAATGGCACGGGGGCTTCACGCGATGAACTACTTCTTCGGGACGGGCGCCGGCATGCGCCGCAGCGTTCAGGCGGCGATCGTCGCCCTCGGCTGCGCGCTCGCGCCGACCATGCCGGCCCAGGCCGAGCACACGCTCGCCATGGCCGCTCCCGTGAACCCGAACGAGCAGCTCGTCTTCGGCCAGATGCGGATCTCCCGCTGGCTGGCCGAGACGGTCGTGCGTGCCGCCGAGGTGACGGGCGTCGAGCCCTCGCTCCTCATGGCCATGGCCGACAAGGAATCGAGCTTCAACCCGTCCATCCGTGCGTCAACGTCGTCGGCCGAGGGGTTGTTCCAATTCCTCGACGGCACCTGGATCGAGGTGCTCAAGCGTTACGGCGCCAAGCACGGCTACGCCGCCGCCGCCGAGGTGATCCGCCCCGTCAAGGGCCGCCTCTCCGTGGCGGAGGCCGATCGGACCTGGATCCTGTCGCTGCGCCGCGACCCCTACCTCTCGGCCCTCATGGCCGGCGAGATGATCCGCTCCACGCAGGACACGCTCGTGGCCGGAAAGGCCGAGCGCACCGTGTCGGGCACCGACATCTACCTCGCCCACTTCCTGGGCGTGAACGGCGCCAGCCGCTTTCTCGACCTGATGGACGACGCCCCCGAGAAGGCCGCTCCGTCCGCCTTCCCGAAGGCCGCCAAGGCGAACCGCACCCTGTTCTTCGGCACCAAGACCGCCGAGAAGGGCAAGGCCAAGAGCGGGCCCAAGACGCTGGCGGAGGTGCACCAGCTCCTCGCCCAGGTCATGGACAAGCGCGTCGCCCGCTACGAGAACGCCGGGCGCGACCTCGGCACCCGGCAGTTCGCGAGCGCCTCCGAGTGACCCGTCAGCGCCGCCGCAGCTGCTCGATCGCCTTGACGAGGTTGGCCCGGTAGATCGTGCGCAGCTCCGAGGTGACGAGGGCGGCGCGCTCGGGGCCGATCTCCTTGCGCAGCGTGTCGCGCAACGCGGTTTCCGCCCGCTTGCAGGCGTCCAGGGCGAGCTGCGCCACGGTCTCGGCCGGGCGGTCGCCGCGCAGGGACGGCTTGGCGGCGTTGGCGGCGCAGCGCTCCCACGCGTCACGGGCGGGCTTGGCCGCCTGCAGGACGTCCGCGATGTCCGCGGGCTCGTCCGCGAGAGCCGCGCCGGCGCCGAGGGTGGAGAGGACGATCAGGGCGGCGCGTGCAACTCTCATCCTGCCATCGGCCCCTATGAGCTCAGCCGTGTCAAGTCGCCGTGATGGCTCATCCACGGCCGCGCTTCCCTAACGCTAACGCCGCGGAAATCTTTCCAGGTGACGGGCCCGCGCCGCGGTGCTTTGGTGCGCTTTCCCGACGGGTGAGGCGCCGATGCAACACCCGGTCGTCGGCCGGAGGCGCGCCCCTTGTTCCTGTCCTATGCCCAGCGCCTGGAGGATCATCACCTGCTCGCCGCCTTCGAGGGGGAGGGGCCGGGATTCTACGTGGATGTCGGGGCCGGCCATCCGGTCGCCGACAACGCCACCTTCGCGCTCTACGAGCGGGGCTGGAGCGGGCTCGCGGTCGAGCCGCAGGAGGGGCTGCTCGCCCTCTATGAGCGCGTGCGCCCGCGCGACCGGCGCGTCGGCGTGCTTCTCGGCGCCGAGCCCGGCGAGGCCGAGTTCCACGCCTTCGCGGTCCTGCACGGCTTCTCGACCACCGACGGGGCTCTCGCCCGGCGGCTCGCCGGCGACGATGTCGTGACCGTGACCCGCCGTCCCGTCACCACGCTCGCGGTCCTGCTCGCGGCGCACGAGGTCGCGCGGATCGATCTCCTCAAGGTCGATGTCGAGGGCGCGGAGGCGGCGGTGCTCGCGGGCAACGACTGGAGCCGATGGCGCCCGCGCGTCGTGGTGGCCGAGGCGGTCGAGCCCGGCACCATGGCGCCCTCGCACGCGGCCTTCGAGCCGATCCTCCTCGCCCAAGGGTATCGTCACGCCCTGTTCGACGGGCTCAACCGCTTCTACGTGGCGCCGGGCGAGGACGCGCTGCTCGCCCGCCTGCCGCGGGAGCCCGCGCCCTGGGACGCGGCGCGCCACCTCTACGAGTTCGGCCGCGCCCCCGAGCGGCCGGACCACCCCGACCACGCGCTCGCCGCCGCCCTGGTGCGCGGCCTCATGGCGGGCCTGCCGCTCCTGCCCGAAGGGGTCGTGGCGGCCCTTCTCGCCCGCGCGGGCGTCGCGGCGGACCCGGCGAGCGAGGCCGTGCGGGCGGCGCTCGGCCGGATCGCGGCGCCCTATGACGGCGGCCTGATGCTCGACGATTGAGCCGGCTCAGTGCGGCCGCGGAACCTTCAGGTAGCGGGCGCGATCGTCGGAGCGGATCACGAGGTCGAACACGTCGCCCTCGCGCTCCAGGGTGAGGGGCACCTCGACCCCCGCCTCGCCCAGGGCCCAGAGCGCGCGGTAGAAGCCCAGAAGCGAGTCCACGTCCTCGCCGCCGACGGCGCGGATCACGTCGCCCTGGCGCAGCTCCGCCCGGCGGGCCGGCCCCTGGCCCGCGAGCCCGATCACCACCACCGAGTCCTCGTCCTCCGTCGCGAACAGGCCGAGCCAGGGCCGTGCCGGCCGACGCGCCCGGCCCTGGCTGAGCAGGTCCGGCAGGATCGGCTTCAGCTGGTCGATGGGCACCATCATGTTGAGCGGCACGACCTGCCCGCGCCCGGCCTGATGCTGGAGCTGGAGGGACCCGATGCCGAGGAGGTCGCCGCCCGGCCCGATCAGCGCCGTCCCGCCCCAGTGCGGATGGGCGGGCGCCGTGAAGATCGCGTCGTCCAGGAGATATTCCCAATAGCCCGCGAATTCCTGCCGGGCCACGATCTGGCCCATCAGGGCGTGCGCGCGCCCGCCCGCTCCCGCCACCACGGCCTCGACCCCCGGCCGCGCCCGGCGCGAGTCCCCCAGGATCAGGGCCGGGACCTCGAGCGGGCGCAGGGCCCGCACCAGGCCGAAGCCCGTCTCGTAGTCGTAGGCGATGGGGTGGGCCGGCACCGGCCCCCCGCGCGCGGCGTCGAGCCAGACCTCCGTGGCCTCGGCGATGAGGTAGCCGATGGTGAGGACGAGCCCGTCCCCGTCGATCACGACGCCGTGGCCGGCACGCTCCGTGCCCAGGGTCTCGGCCGTGAAGGCGTCCTCGGGCACGCTCGCGCGCAGGCCCACGACCGCGGCCAGGGCCCGGTCGAGATCGTAGCGCACGTCCTCCGGGCTGGGCCGCTGGTCTCGCGGGACCTGCGCGCCGTCGCTGGGTGCCATTCGCGATCCCTCCGCGGCCGCGTGGGCCGTCTCCCTTGAGAATAGGCCCGGGCCCCGGCCGCCACCAGGGCCGCGGGCCTCAATAGCCCCGCTTGACGTCCGCGAGCGCGCGGCCCAGCTGCTCGGCGAGGCTCTCGCGCTCGGGCGGCGACAGGTCGCGGGCGATCACCACCCGCTCGCCCCGGGAGACGAGAGCGATGGCCTGGAGCCCGAACTCGTCGTCGGTCTCCCGCTCCAGGCGGGTCCAGAGCGGGTTGAAGCGCCAGGCCCGCTCGGCGCCCCGGTGCGACACGCGCCGCACCAGGAGCTCCAGCCGGGTGAGGCTGAGCTCCTCGAAGCCCCGCGCGGCCCGCATGTTGACGGTGAGCGCGACGTAGAGGGCGAGCAGGTCGAGGCCGAAGAATCCGGCCACCGGCCAAGCGCCCGCCACGATGAAGGGGATGCTCGACACCACCGTCGCGATGCAGACGAGGGTGAGCACGAGGCGCACGCCCGCCTTCCCCAGCGCCCGGTGCGGCGTGATCACGGCCGCGAAGACGGGCGGGGAGGATGCGTCCGACGGGTCGGGGGATGCCTTGCCGGAGTCCATGACGCCAGTATAACGCGCCCATGCCCTCGAAGAAGCAGCCCGGCGCCATGCCCGCCCCGAGACAGAAGGCCGCGCCGCGGCCCGTGCCGCTTGAGACTCTGCGGGCGGTGTTCGCGCGGCTGCGCGACATCGAGCCCGAGCCCCGGGGCGAGCTGGAGCACGTCAACCCCTACACGCTGCTCGTCGCGGTGGTGCTCTCCGCCCAGGCCACCGACAAGGGCGTCAACCGGGCGACGCGCGGCCTGTTCGCGGCGGCCGACACGCCGCAGGGAATGCTCGAGCTGGGGCTCGAGGGCGTGCGCGAGCACGTCAAGACGATCAATTTCTTCAACACGAAGGCCAGGAACGTGATCGCGCTCTCGCGCATCCTCGTCGAGGAGCACGGGGGCGAGGTGCCGGCGTCCGTCGAGATCCTGGAGGGCCTGCCGGGGGTCGGGCGCAAGTCCGCGAGCGTGGTGGTCAACATGGCGTTCCGGATCCCCCGGATCGCCGTCGACACCCACATCTTCCGGGTCGCCAACCGCATCCCGCTCGCGGTGACGAGGACGCCGGTCGAGACGCAGGCGGCCCTGGAGGCGGTCGTGCCGGAGGAGTTCCTCCTCCACGCGCACCACTGGCTCATCCTGCACGGGCGCTACGTCTGCAAGGCGCGCATGCCCGAGTGCTGGCGCTGCCCGATCCAGGACCTGTGCCGCTACGAGCCCAAGACGCCCGCGCCGCGGGACGCCTTGCGTTGAGCCTCAGGCCCCCTCGCGCCTGAGGCAGCGGGCGGGACCGCGCATGCAGGCGATGCCGGGGGTGGTGCAGGCCGGGCCCGCCTCGGTGCGCCGGCACAGGATGCAGCCGTCGGTCCATTCCGCGCAGGTGGCCTCGCCGGGCAATCCGCCCGCAGTGGAGGGCCGGGCCATCGCGGCCAGCACCACGGCGCCGGCCACCACGGCCAGCGCGACCACCAGGGCCGTCACGACGGCCAGCGTCTCGTTGCGATCCGGCATGGGCTCACCCGAACACGATCAGGCCGGCCATCCCGGCCGCGCCCACGACGATGCGCCACCAGCCGAACAGGGCGAAGCCGTGGCGCGAGACATAGTCGAGCAGGAAGCGCACCACCACCAGCCCCGACAGGAAGGCCGCGAGGAAGCCCACGGCGATCATGGCGCCGTCGTTGAAGCTGAGCCCCTTGTAGCTTTTCAGGAGCTCGTAGGCGAAGGCGCCCGCCATGGTGGGCATGGCGAGGAAGAACGAGAACTCGGCCGCCGAGCGCTTGTCGGCTCCCATCAGCATCGCGCCCACGATGGTCGCGCCCGAGCGCGACACGCCGGGGATCATGGCGAGGCACTGGATGACGCCGATCGCGAGATACATGGCGAGCGGGAAGCGCGTCGCGTCCCGCTCGCGCACCTCGAGCCGCAGCCCGTCGATCACGAGCAGGATCAGCCCGCCCGCGATGAGCGTGCAGCATACCAGCACGGGATTGAACAGCACGCCCCTGATGAAGTCGCGCGCCAGGACGCCGATCAGCACCGCCGGCAGGAAGGCGACCAGCACGCCGAGCACGAAGCGGCGCGCGTTCGGGTCGTGGGGCAGCGCCCGCGCGATGGCCAGGAGCCGCCCGAAATAGACCGTGAGGATCGCCAGGATCGCGCCGAACTGGATCAGGATCGCGAAGGTCTTGTTGGCCTCGTCGTCGAGCCCGAAGAAGTGCTGCAGCAGCAGGAGGTGGCCCGTCGAGGAGACGGGAATGAACTCGGTGCCGCCCTCGATCAGGCCGAGAAGGATCGCTTTGCCGAATTGTTCCAAGGGGCGCCCTCGCGGGGCCGGGCGGGAGCCGCGGCGAATCGGGGTTGCGGTGCAAGTGGGGCTTCTATACGTCCCCGAACCCGGCGGCTACCGAGCCCTCGCCCGGCGGAAAGCCGTGGACAGCATCGGACGGGTTACCGCCCGTTAAGGTTCAGGCCGCCTTACTCTCGCCCTTCCCATCGCGTCTCACCCCGGCTTCATGACCGTTCTCCTGCACCATCCGCTCTGCCCGCATTCCCGCTTCGTCCGCCTCGTCGCGGCCGAGATGGGGCTCGCCGCCGAGACGATCGAGGAGCGGCCCTGGGAGCGGCGGCCGGATTTCCTGATGCTCAATCCGGCCGGCACGACACCGGTCCTGGTGGAGGAGGGCGGTTCCACCGTGGCCGGCGCCGCAGTGATCGCGGAATATCTCGACGAGACGCGGGGCGAGGCCCTGAACGGGCGCCGCCTGATGCCCGAACGTCCGGCGGAGCGGGCCGAGGTGCGGCGCCTCGTGGACTGGTTCCACCAGAAATTCTTCGAGGAGGTGACGTCCTATCTCGTCACGGAGAAGATCTACCGCCGCTTCATGCCCACCGATCTCGGCGGCGGCCCCCCCGACATGAACGCGGTGCGGGCCGCGCGGGCGAACGTGCGCCACCACCTCAAATATATCGGCTACCTGGTCTCGACGCGAAACTGGCTCGCGGGTGAGCGGATGACCACTGCCGATCTCGCCGCGGCCGCCCATATGTCCTGCGTGGATTACCTGGGCGACGTGCCATGGGACGAGGACGAGCATGCGAGGCTCTGGTACGCGCGGGTGAAGTCCCGCCCGGCCTTCCGGGCGCTCCTGGCCGACCGGGTGCCGGGCATGGCGCCGGCGGAGCACTACGAGGACCCGGATTTTTGAGCGGAGCCCGGCCGCGATGAGGGGCGAGCGGCCGCCATGCGCTCCCGAGGCCCGCGCGGAACCACGACCTGTCATCCCCGGCCGGAACCGGCCGAAGGCCGGTGGAGGGGAAGGGGATCCAGCGCAAGAGATGCTGGCGCGCAGCGCCGCCCCATACCCCGCGATGGGGCCCTTGGCGGGCCCGAACGGCGCGCCTTCGGCGCAGAGTCATGGCGCTGGATCCCCTTCCCCTGCGCGCGACAAGCGCGCTCCGGCCGGGGATGGCACGGCCGGAGCGCGTTCCGTGCCCGAGCGTGCCGCCACCCTCAAGCGCGCCCTCCAGGACCGCGCCCGGGCGCTGGGCTTCGACGCCTGCCGGGTCGCCCGGCCCGACGCGATCCCGGAGGCCCGCGAGCGCCTCGACGCCTGGCTCGCGGCGGGCCATCACGGCTCCATGGCCTGGATGGGCGAGACGCCCGAGCGCCGCGCCGACCCGCGTGCCCTGTGGGACGAGGTGCGCTCCGTGGTCGTCCTCGCCGTGAGCTATGCCCCCGAGGGCGACGCGCTGGCGGGGCTACATCTGCGCGACCGGGGCAACGTCTCGGTCTATGCCCGCTCCCGGGACTATCACGACGTCGTCAAGGGGCGCCTGAAGGAGCTCGCGGGGTACCTCGCGAGCCGCGCGGGCGCCGACGTGAAGGTGTTCGTCGACACGGCGCCCGTCATGGAAAAGCCCCTGGCGCAGGCCGCCGGGATCGGATGGCAGGGCAAGCACACGGTCGTCGTCTCGAGGGAGCACGGCAACTGGCTGTTCCTGGGCGCGATCTTCACGACCGCCGAGCTGCCCGCCGACGAGGCCGCGCCCGAGCGCTGCGGCTCGTGCCGGCGCTGCCTGGACGTCTGCCCAACGGACGCCTTCCCGGCGCCGTTCCGGCTGGACGCCCGGCGCTGCGTCTCGTACCTGACCATCGAGCACAAGGGGCACATCGACGCCTCCTTGCGGGAGGGCATCGGCAACCGGATCTTCGGCTGCGACGACTGCCTGGCGGTCTGCCCCTGGAACAAGTTCGCGCAGGCCGGCCGCGAGGCGAAGCTGCGCCAGCGCGAGGACCTCGCCGATCTGCCGCTGGCCGATCTCGCCCGCCTCGACGACCCCGCCTTCCGGGCGCGCTTCGCCGGCACGCCCGTCAAGCGCACGGGCCGCGACCGCTTCGTGCGCAACGTCCTGATCGCCATCGGCAACTCGGGCGAGCCGGGGCTCGCTGGGGAGGCGGCCGCCCTCGTCGACGACGCCTCGCCCCTGGTGCGGGCCATGGCGGCCTGGGCCTGCGGCCGGCTCCTGCCGCGCGAGCGCGTCGCGGCTCTCGCGAGGGCACGGCTCGCCGTCGAGACGGAGCCGGAGGTGCGCGCCGAATGGGCGGCGCTCGCGGGGGAGGGGAGCGCGCCGTGAACCTGTTCGCCTTCGGCCTCGGCTACAGCGCCACGGCCTGGATCGCGCGGGGCGGCTTCTCGCGCGTGCGCGGGACCGTCACGACCCGGGAGAAGGCCGGACGTCTGGCCGAACGCGGGATCGAGGCCTTCGTGCTCGGCGACGATGCCCTCGATCCGGGCCTCGTCCCCGCGCTCGAAGACAGCGACGCGATCCTGGTCTCGGCGCCGCCGGGGGAGGGAGGCGATCCCGTCCTGGCGCGCTTGGGCGAGGCGGTCGCGGCGTCCCGGGCGCGCTGGATCGGCTACCTGTCCACCATCGGCGTCTATGGCGACCGCGACGGCGCCTGGATCGACGAGACCGCCGAGGCCCGGCCGGGCAGCGCCCGCTCGCTGCGCCGGCTCGCCGCCGAGGAGGCCTGGCTGGCGCTGGGCGCCCGCACGGGGCAGGCGGTCGCCGTCTTTCGTCTGGCCGGCATCTACGGGCCCGGCCGCAGCGCCGTCGACCAGCTGAGGGCCGGGACCGCGCGGCGCATCGTCAAGCCGGGCCAGGTCTTCAACCGCATCCATGTCGAGGATATCGCGGGCGTGCTCGAGGCCTCCCTGGCCCGGCCGCGGCCGGGCGGGATCTACAACGTCGCGGACGACGAGCCCGCCCCGCCGGGGGACGTGGTGGCGCACGCGGCCGCGCTCATCGGCGTGCCTGCGCCCCCCGAGACCCCCTTCGATCCAGCCGCGATGACGCCGATGGCGGCGAGCTTCTACGCCGAGAACAAGCGGGTGCGAAACGACCTCGTCAAGCGCGAGCTGGGCGTGCGGCTGCGCTACCCGACCTATCGCGAGGGGCTCGCCGCCATCGCGGCGGGCTGAGCCGCCAAGGCCGCCACGTCGATCTCCTCCCCGACCCGCACGGTCGCCAGAACGTCCGGCCGGTGCCGCGCGAGGTCCGCCATCACCGTGAGCGGGCAGGAATGGCCCGTGGCGAGGCGCGGGCGCACCGCGTCGAGAAGCGCCAGGGTCTCGGGCCAGGTGGGATGGGTCGGCAGGCGGATCCAGGCGGCCTGGCCGGCGCCCAGGGCCCGCTCCCCGGGGCTTCCCGCCGGCAGGTGGCCGGTGAGGAGGATGGGGACGCCCTCCCGCAGGGCGCGGGGAATCGCCTCCCGGCTCGGGCCGCCGAGCCCCATGGCGTCGTGGACCAGAAGCGGGAGCGGCGGGAAGGGCTCGTCCTCGCTCCAGTCGCGGGCGGCGGCGAGGCGCTCGGCGAGGCGGACCTTGAGTCCCGCATGCAGCCAGGCGGCGTCGGCGATCTGGGCCTGGAGCGGGGCGCGCAGCGCGCGGTGCACCGCGAGCGGCGCAGGCAGCAAGGCGAGGAGCTCCACCGAGCGCCCGATCATCGGCACCGGCAGGAGGCAGGGCCCCGCCTGCGCGGCCACGAAGGCGAGAATGTCCTCGGCCCGGCGCCCGGCCGGCACCGCGTCGGCGCCGTAGGAGGCGTCGAACAGCACGACGTCGCTGGGCGGCGGCGGATCCATGGGGAAGACGGGGCTGCCCGCGACCGTGTCGCCGCAATAGAGCACGCTCGCGCCGCCCTCGTCGCCGATCCGATACCAGACCCCACCCACCGCGTGCCCCGACCGTCCGGTCTCGACCGTGAGGTCGCCCAGCCGCAGCGTCTCGCCCGCCCGAAACGTCTCGACGGGGAGCGCCAGGGCGAGCGCCCGGTGCGCGGCCTCGGCATAGGCCGCAAGGCAGGTGTCGCGATCCGCGAGGGTCTCGGGCGTCATCAAGACGCGGCCCGCGAAGCCGTGGGCCGCGCACCACCCGAGCGCCGCCAGATGATCCTCGTGGGCGTGGGTGATCAAGATCGCGTCGATGCCGGCCAGGGCGGCGCCGTCGATGGCCGGATAGCGGGCCTCGCCCGCGGCGCTCGTGTCGATGCCGGCGTCGAGGAGGAGGCGCGTGCGGCGGCTCGACGCCGCCAGGCAGGTGCGTCCCTTCTCGCCGAACCCGCCATGGAAGCGGATCCTCATGCCGACGGGCCCGCTCCGGGGATCACCCATGCCCGCTCGATCCCCACGCGCACCGCGTCGCCGGCCGCGGGGCGATCGTCCTCGCCGGCCAGCATCGTGAGGCGCAGGTCGTGGGCGGCCTCCGGCACGAGGTCCACGCGGAAGGCGCCGCCCTGATAGACGCAGCGCTCCACGCGGCAGGGGATGCCGGCCTCGCCGCCCGCCCTCAGGCTCAGGTCACGGGGATAGAGCGCCACCTTGACGGGACCGGGCGCCGGCGGGAGCGCGCAGCGGGCCCCGACGTCGAGGCCCAGCACGCGCACGTGGCAGGTCCCGTCGGGACCCGCGGCGCGGGCCTCGGCCGGGAGCACCATCCCGCCGCCGATGAAGCCGGCGATCATCTCGGTGGCGGGCCGGCTGTGCAGCTCCTGGGGCGTCGCGACCTGGACGAGGCGGCCGCGATCCATCACGGCGATGCGGTCGGCGAGCGCCATGGCCTCGGCCTGGTCGTGGGTGATGTAGATCATGGTCGAGCCGGTGCGCCGGTGAAAATCGGCGAACTCGTCCTCCATGGAGGCCCGCAGGTGCACGTCGAGATTGGCCAGGGGCTCGTCGAGGAGCACCAGGGTCGGCGACTGGACGAGGCAGCGCGCGAGCGCCACGCGCTGGCGCTGTCCGCCCGAGAGCTGGGAGGGCGCCCGCTCGGCGTAGCCCGTGAGGCCGACGGTCTCCAGGGCCGTCGCGACCGCCCGGGCGATCTCCTCGCGGGGTCGGCGCGCGACCCGCATCGAGTAACCCACGTTCTCCGCGACCGTCATGTGCGGCCAGAGCGCATAGGACTGGAAGACGATGCCGACGCGCCGCTTCTCCGGCGGCACGTGCTCGGTGCGGGACGACACCGTGCGCCCGTCGATGGCGATGGAGCCGCCGCAGACCTTCTCGAAGCCCGCGATCGAGCGCAGGAGCGTGGTCTTGCCGCAGCCCGAGGGGCCGAGCACCGCGAGGAACTCGCCGTCGCGCACGTCGAGGGACACGCGGTCGAGGGCGTGGAAGGCGCCGAAGGCGCGGGTGACGGTGTCGACGCTCAGTCGCGCCATGGCAGGACTCCGGGGGGCAGGCGGCGGGCGAGGCCGGCGAGCAGCCCCATGATGGCGAGGGTCACGAGGACGGTGAGCACCGAGACGGCGGCCGCGTAGTTGCTGTCGCCGCCCTGCTCGAAGGAGAACACCACCACGCCCAGCGTCTCGGCGCCCGACGACCACAGGAGCGCCGAGACCGTGAGCTCGTTGAAGGCGGTGAGGAAGATCAGGATCGCGCCCGCCGCCGCCGCCGGCGCCACGAGCGGCACCACGATGGTGCGCAGCCGGAAGGCCAGCCCCGCGCCCGCGACCTGGGCCGCCTCTTCCAGCGCCCGGTCGACCTGGTGGAAGGCGCTCACGACGGGGCGAAGGCCCAGCACCAGGAAGCGGGCCAGATAGGCGAAGAAGATGATCCAGATCGTGTTGTAGAGGCTGACGCCGAGGATGGGCAGCGGCTTCAGGAACAGGAGGATCGCCGCGATCGCCAGCACCACGCCGGGCAGGGCGTAGGGCATCTCGGCCACGACGTTGAGGGCCCGCAGCATGCGGGTGCGCCGCCAGACCACGAAATAGGCGAGCGGGATGCACAGCATCGCGATCACGGCCGCCGCCGCGCCCGAGAGCAGGAACGAGTTGAGGAAGGCGCGCTTGGCCGCGGCGTGCTCGAAGAGCACGAAGGCGTAGTTCTCGAGGGTCGCCGTCCTGGCATTGAGCGGCACGCCGTAGGCCGGCACCAGGGAGGTCAGCAGGAGGCCGAGAAACGGCACGATCAGCACCGCCAGGATCGAGGCCCACAGCCCGATCTCGACGGGGAGGCGCCAGCGCCCGAGCTCGAAGGGCTGGGCGCCCGCCGCGCTGGACACGACGCGGAAGTCGCGGCGGCGCAGCATGATGTCCTGGACCACGATACCCACCAGCGCCACCGCCCCGATGAGCAGCGACAGGATCGCGACCTCCGACAGCACGCCCGGCCCCAGGCCCGACAGGCGCTGGTAGATCAGGGTGGGCAGCACGGTGTAGCGGCCGGGGATCCCGAGGAAGGCGGGAATGCCGAAATTGCCGATGCAGGACACGAAGGCGAGCGCCACGCTGGCGACGATCGGCGGGGTCATGACGGGGATCACGATGGTGCGCAGCACCGTCAGCCGGCCCGCGCCGGCCGCGAGCCCCGCCTCGATCATCTCGCGGGGCAGGGCGCGCAGGCCCGCCCGCAGGGTCAGGAACACGAGCGGCGCGTATTGCAGGCCGAGCAGGAGGATGATCCCCTCCCGCGAATAGAGGGGGTTGCGCGCGCCGAGCGGCGGGGCGAGGCCGATCAGGTTCAGGAGCGGGCTCGACGCTCCCGTCACCTGCAGCCAGGCGAGCGCCGTCACCTGCGGCGCGATCATCAGCGGCAGGACGAAGCAGAACACGAAGGCGCCCCGGGCCCGCATGTCGGTCAGGGTCACCACGAGGGCGACGCCGCCGCCGAGCGCGACCGCGAGGATCGTCCCGCCGATCGCGGTCTCGAGGCTGTTGCGCAAGGCCGTCCAGGTGACCGGCGCCGAGAGCACGCGCGAGGCGGCCGAGAAGGAGAGCTCCCCGCCCTGGGCCAAGCCCTCCAGGATGAGGCGCAGGAGCGGCAGGAGCGACAGCGCCGCGATCACGGCGGCGAGCCCGTAGATGAAGGCCTGCTCGCGCCAGGGGGCGGGCGGCGCGGCGGTGGCGGTCATGCTCATGGGCGGGGTCGGGGCTCGGGGGAGGGTCTCCTTTCCCCGCCTGCGGGGAGAGGGCCGAAGCCCCCTTCACGGGGGGCGGGGCGACCCCCGGGTTCAACCCGGGGGGAGGACGAGGGGGCGTTGCCGGGCGGAGTTCCACGCAGGGAGACCCCCTCACCCCTGCTCCGCCTTTGGTTCCGTTCGCGCCGGCCTGCGGGGAGAGGGGCTGGCGTCAGTTGCCGAACTTGTCCGCGAACTGCTTCTTGTCGGCCTCCGTGCGCTTCAGCACGGCCTTGAGATCCTTCGACATCACGTTGATCTCCGTGCCCTCGGGCAGCCAGGCCGGGCCCTTGATGCCGGCCTTCGCGGGCACGTAGCCCTGCGACACGGCGAGCCGCTGGCCCTCGTCGGAGAGGATGAAGTCGATGAAGGCGCGGGCCGCCTCCTTGTTCTGCGACGTGCGCAGGATGGCGACCGGCTCCGTCACGGCGGGCACGCCCTCCTTGGGGAACACGAACTCGATGGGCGAGCCCTTCGCCTTGGCGTTGAGCGCCATGAAGTCGACGAGGACGCCGTAGGCCTTCTCGCCGGTGGCGACGGAGCGCAGCACGGCGCCGTTGCCGCGCACCGCGGCCGCGTCGTTGGCGCGCAGCGCGTCGAAGAAGGGCCAGCCCAGGTCGGAACGCTCCGCGAAGGCGCTCAGCATGATCGCGGCAGCGCCCGAATAGAGCGGGCTCGGCATGGAGATCTGGCCCTTGAACTCGGGCTTCATGAGGTCGGCCCAGGATTCGGGCTTCACCTTGGCGGCGGTGTTGTAGGCGATGCCCGTGGTGATGAGCTTGGTGCCGAAATAGAACCGCTCGGGGTCGATCGCGCCCGTCTGGAAGCCCTCTGTCCTGGCGCCCGGATGGGCATCCAGGCGGTTGTCGCCCTTCAATTGCTCCATCGAGACGGCGTCGGCGATGAGGAGCAGGTCGGGTCGCGGCGCGCCGGCCGCGAACTCGGCGGCGAGCTTGCCCATGATCTCGGTCGTGCCGG
>DASPJU010000066.1:0-2173 GCA_035628475.1 Salinarimonas sp.
CCCATGGCTTATAACCCCTTCGTGAATGTCTACCGTCGAGCGGCGGCCCCCAGTGTCTGGCGCTCCATCACCGACTATTTCACGGCGGCGATGATGACCATCCTGGCTGAGCCCTTCCGCCAGCGCGGCATGGCAGTCCGCCGCGAGGCGCTCTACTTCTTCGCCTTCTTTGCCTCAATCTTCAACTATCTCTTCCGGCTGCCTTTCTTCTACTGGGTAGCAGAGCAACTGCTTCTCCTGATTGACCGGCTGCTTTTCGCCCTGGCCCCGGTGATGAAGGAAAACGCGTGGTTTTGCCTCATCAAGATTTCGCCCCCGCGCAGAGGAAAGTCCTCGTAAAGAGCCCGGGACCCTGATGGGATGGGTCCGCAGGTGAGTACGGTGGAATGCGTGGACGATAATCTGAATCAGACGGTATTTGCCCAGCTGGAGGCCAAGGCCCGTGCCCTCGGTTTCGACGCAGTGGGATGTGCTGCGGCAGAGGAACTGACCGAAGACCTTGCACAGCTCCGCGTTTGGCTTGAGCAGGGCCGCCACGGCGACATGACCTGGCTCGCTCGTGACCCTGAAAGACGCGCCGATCCACGGCGGGTCCTCGAGGGGTGTCGTACAGTCATCATCCTCGCGATGCATTATCTGCAGGAGCCGCTCCCTCCGCCGGCGGAAGCTGTTGCCAGTCCGCCAGCAGGTCTGGGCCGCATCAGCAAGTACGCACGGACGCGCGATTATCACCGTGTCATGGAGAAGCGACTGCGGAAGATTGCTCGCTACATCGACGAGGAACTATGCCCAGGAGCTCAGAGCCGCTCCTTTGTCGATTATGGTCCTGTTTTCGAACGGCAGTGGGCGCAGCGAGCTGGATTGGGATTCATCGGAAAGCACACGCTGCTGATCGACCCGCGGAGGGGGAGCTTCTTCTTCCTTGGCAGTGTCCTCACCACAGCCGAAATCACCCATCCTCTCCCTTCGCCAGCAACTACCTACAGTTGTGGCAACTGCCGCCGCTGTATTGATGCCTGCCCCACAGGGGCGATCACGGCGCCCCATCAGTTCGACGCCACGCGATGTATCTCCTATCTGACGATCGAGAAGCAGGGGGCGATCGAGGACCGCTTCTGGCCGGAAATGAGAGGCTACGTGTTCGGCTGCGACATCTGCCAGGACGTCTGCCCGTATAACCAGGCGCGTGCAGAGGAGGGACCCTCGCTTGCGCTCGGCGGGGCGCTCGTGCCGGCAACTCTCCCGCTGGCGGACTGGCTCACCAGGCCTGAGCAGGTGTTGCAGCAGCTGGAGGGACAATCGAGCCCCTTGCGCCGTGCCGGGCCAGAGGCACTGCGGCGCAATGCCGCTGTTGTGGCAAGCGAGCGGGGTACCCCGGAGGATCTGGAAGCCCTTCACATGATCATGGAGGACCGGAGCCACCCGGAGTGGCTGCGCGCAATGGTTCAGGAGTGCGCCGCGCGGTTATCGGCGAGGCTGGCGGGAGGCGAAAATCCTCATCGCTTGTCTGGTCATGACAGCGGTTAGAGAAGCCTCACGCCCGGCTACTGGAGTGATTGCAAACGTTCGGCAGCGGATCGCCGGGCCTGCGGGTCCGTAACTTTTTTATCGCGCTCGCGCTCCCAGCTTTGTACCGTACGCCCGTAGATCCTAGTCTGGTCGATAGATTTCCTTCCCCGGGCGGAGGCCTCCCATGATGTGGCGTATCCTCATTGTCGACGACGAACCAGACATCCGGCTGATCATCCGCACAACCCTCGAGCCGAAGTATGAGGTGCTCGAGGCACACGATGGTCTGGATGCTCTGGAGAAGATCGAGCGCTACGAGCCCGACTTCGTCCTGATGGATGTCATGATGCCTCTGATGAACGGCTTTGAGGCCTGCGCAGCGATCCGCAAAAGTCCGCGCTTCCACGACCTGCCGGTCATGTTTCTCTCTGCTCTGGGCAGCCGCGACGATATGATGAAGGGCTATTCGGCGGGAGCCAACCTCTACCTGACCAAGCCATTCGACCCTGCACGCCTGTTAAAGAATCTGGAGGTGTTCTTCGAGAAAACACCTCCTCAGCGGCGGCCGCGGCGCTATTCCATCGAGCAGATCCGCGAGGCCGAGAAGCAGGGGAAGTCTCCCGTCGCTCCAGGAGCCAATGCCTTCGAGCCGGTGGGCCCGCCG